>CAZNNA010000087.1:0-11429 GCA_964573825.1 uncultured Treponemataceae bacterium | reverse complement strand
TTCCTGGGTCGCCGCCAGGGCTGAGCGAATCAAGGAGCTCCATGTTCATGGCTACGACGGCCGATCCGATCACGTGCGCTTCTACCCGGACGAGCCCTGGCTCGCGGCTATGGCACCCTTCGCGCGCGGCTTCGATGGCCCCATCGAGGTGGAGCTTTTCTCCTGGGCCGACCAGGAACCGGCCCGCGCCGCGCTCCGCGCCGCCTGGGGGCTCTCGTGAGCAGCCGCGATTCTGTCGGCGGGCCGCTTCACGGCTTCCTGTCGACGCTCAGCCTCGTCTGCCGAGTGCCGGTCCCCCTGCGCGGAGAGCCAGACTTCTCAGGCCTAGGCCTCTGGATGCCCCTGACGGGCCTCTGCGCGGCCGCCTGCGCCTGCGCCGGGGCGGCCCTGGGCCTCGCAGCCTTCGGTCCCGGCCTCCTAGCGGCGCTCTGCGCCCTCGTCGCCCAGTACCTACCCTTTAACCTGTTTCACCTGGACGGCCTCCTCGATACCGCCGACGCCTCCGGCGTAGGCGGCGACGACACGGAGAAACGCCGCTCGGTGCTCAAGGATCCGAGGATAGGCTCCTTCGCCCTGTTCGCAGGCTTCGCGGCGCTCGCCGGCCGGATGGGCGCAACCTCAGCCCTGCTCGGCCGGGGAGGCCCGGCAGCCTGGGGCGTCCTGGTCCTGGCCCCGGTCGCAGGCAGGTACGCCTCCGTCCTCGTCACGGCCTTCGCCGAGCCGCACGGGACCGGCCTGGGCTCGCTCGCCGGGCGCCAGCCCGCCGTGCGCTCGACCCTTGGCTACGCCGCGGCGGCGATACCGGCCATGCTGCTCTTCGGCGCGGCCTACGGGCCGATAGGCACCGCCGCCGCCGTCCTGGCCGGGGGCCTGTCGGCCGTGGCCGTGGCCGCCTTCCTGGGCTCCTGGTACGGCCGCCGCCTCGGCGGCTACTCGGGCGACGCCCTCGGCGCTGCCGTGGAGCTCGGCGAGCTCGTCGTCCTCCTCCTGGCCGCGGCCCTGGCGCGCTAGGGCCTAGCCGAAGGTGAAGAAGAAGGAGAGGACGGGCTCGATCCGCTTGTTCTGGTAGACCAGGTTGGCCTCGCCGCCGAGCGATATGGCCCCGGGGAAGTTAAGCGAGGCCTTGGCCGTCACGGTGAACGGAATCTTCAGGAGGTAACGCGCCGGCATCCCGCGCTCCATCATCGCCTCGATCAGCGCCCAGTTGGCCTCCAGCCCCAGGTAGTACGAACTGGTGCCCCGCCCGAAGCTGTCGTAGCTTAGGTAAACGTCGGGCCGGTCGTTGTAGCCGAAGTCGCCCCGCACGCCCGCCCGGGCGTACTGCCCGCCCTTCTCCTTGCTGAGGTTGGCGAAGAGCACGAAGGCCCGGGAGGCGACGACGTCCAGGCCGACGCGCTGCCAGGCGAAGGCCTCCTCCTCAAGGTCGTAGCCGAACTCGGCCTGGGGCCTCAGGAACCAGAGCCGGGGGGATAGGCCGAGCATGAGGCGCCTTCGGCCGTCGATATCCTCGCCGAAGAGCTCGAAGCCGAGGTACTTGGAGGCCAGCGCCGTCACCCGCGTATAGTTGGCGGCGGCGATGCTCATGAGGGCGGGGACGTTGGTCCGGAGGAACTGCCCGTAGAGGCTCCGCACGATGGGATGATCCATCGCGGCGCTGGAGAGGGCTCCGTAGTTAAGCCTGAAGCGGAAATCCTCCATGAACGGTATGGAATCCGGGCCGGCCTCGAAGAGGGTCAGCCCTACCGGCCTATGGGCGAGGTTATAGTGCGTCTCCTCCTGTAGCAGGAGCATGAGTCCCACCACGTTGTAGCGAGCGCTCAGCTCGTAGAAATCGGTGGCCAGGAACTCCTGGAAGAAATATCCGCCGAAAGAAGACGAGGTATAGGGAACGGAGCTAAAGCCAACGCTTCGCTTCATCCAGATGCTCTGGGGCACCTTCTCCCTAAGCAAGGCCTCTATTCCCTCGGCCGTATCCTGCCCCGGATAGCTCACCTGCCCGAAGTCGAGCATGAGGCCGTAGATATGCCGCCGTAGCTTGAAGCCGTCTATGTCGCTCAACTCGTGGATCACCGTTGAGAGCAATGAGAAATACCTCGGGTTGATGGTCAGCCCGGCGACGACGCTAAAGAGATCCAGGCTCGTGGCGGGTTCGTCCCACAGCATGCCGATCCACAGCCTGCCGTAGGATAGCCCGTCCCCGAAGGGCGCCTGGATTATTCCGAAGGGGACCTTGAACGTGGCCGCCTTGGCCACGCCCGATAGCTCGCCCATGCGGAATTCGCTTCCGTCCCAGGTACCGGACAGTTCCACGTGGGGCAACAGGTCGCTCATCCTTCCCATCTGCCCAATGGCTATCTGGAAGGGATCGCCCTCGAGCTTGGCGCTGCCCCTCTCGTAGATGATCGCATCCTTGTTGACGGTAACCGGGAGCGTCTGCTCGGCCGAGTCCTGGGCCGAGGCGAGGGCGGGCGACAGGGACAGGATCGCCGCCAGGGCGGCGCCGGCCATCATGCGTTCTTTCATGCGAGCCTCACTTCTTCCTATAATAGCCGCGGACCGTCCAGGTCCAGGGCTCGGGATCCCAGAAGCCCTCGGGATCGACGAGCGTTCCCTTGACGTTGAGCTCGAGCCCGGAGTCGTAGGCGTTGCCAACCTCCCAGTATTTCTCGACGTATATCTCCATCGAGCGCTTATACGACTCGCCCGGCTTGAGGGTGACGCCCGAGACGTCAAAGGCATGGCTCTGCATGGTCTTCTCGGTCATGCTGTAGAGAACGTCGACGATGGCGGACGACAGAGCGACATAACGGCCGCTCCGGCTCACGTTGAGTATCTCGACGTGCAGCTGCGAGTACCGGTTATCGTCGGTAAGCCGGGACTCGATGGTGGTATGGGTCTTGAGCGACAGCTCGGAGTCGTTGTCGCCGAAGAGGTCGCAGCTCGCGCACGGCAGGAGCGCCAACGCCGCGGCCAGCGCTACGGTTATGCGTGTCATTATGGCTCCGGTAATGGGTGAGTGGAGGCGGGCAGGCGTGGGTCGCCCCGACGGGGCGGCTCGCTCGATCGTCCGGTCCTAGCCTCGGTCGATCATCGCTTAAGCGCGATATAGTGAAACAGGCATTATCAAACTATAATAAGCACGACAAACTCCCCCTTGTCAAGAATCATTTTAAGGTAGATGGTTCCAACCGAGGGCCTAGCCCCGACTCATCGCCGAGCGCCGCGGGAACGCGGTCGAAAGGATGGAACCATGAACGCCGCAGGAGAGCGGGGCGCCCGCCTCGATACCTGGGAACGCATCATGGACCGGCTCGCCCTCGTCGCCGACGCCAAGGGCGAGCCCGAGGCCGTGGATATCCTCGTCGAGCTGTTAGTCAACCTGCGGCTCCTCGGGCAGGACGAGGCCATCACCGACGCGCGCACTCGCTCGGGAGACATCGAGAAGACCTACGCCGAGCTCGAGCGCGTCACGCGTAGCGCCCTGGACTCCATACGCGATCCCTCGCCGAGGGTCATATACTTCACGAGGGAGATCATAAAGAGGCTGCCCGTTCGCCGCGACTCCGAGGACATGATAGAGCAGATACGCATGGCGGCCGAGGCCTTCGAGGAGGAACGCTGCGAGGACGACCCGCTCCGGGGCTTCGCGGGCGACCTGCGCAAGGAGGTGCACCGGCGCCTGTCCCCGCGTATCATCGGCGCCTACCTGGAGCCCTACCTGGCCCTGGTCGAGCGAGGCGACCCGGCGCCGATCGTCAAGGCAGGCTACGTGGCGCTCCCGAGCCGCTTCGACCCCGACGAGGAGAGCCGATCCTTCGTCGACCTGGCCAAGGATCTCATGGAACGCCTGACCTACCTCTGGGACTACCAGGTCGGCGACCTAGCGGCGGTCAAGGAATCGCTCAGGCGCAACGCGCCGCTCTTCGAGCGCTGCTTCCTGGCGGCCGAGGTAGGGGGCTTCCTGGAACGACTGGAGCCGGAGCGCCTCAAGGAAGGCCACCTGGTACTGGAGATGCTCAAGCGCCTGGCTAGCTTCAAGCGCGTGCTCAAGCAGAGCTACGACGAGGGCCGAATAGGGCTCTACGACCTAGTGCTCGTCGACCTGTCCTTCGGCCGCCTCATCTTCCTCCTGGCCAACGACCTGACCAACAACCACTACGTCGAGGTGACGCCCCGCAACCTGCGAGCGGCCCTGGGCGTGCTCCGCGAGCTCCTCAACATATCGACCATCAAGGGCCTGGCGATCGGCGACGTAGAGCGGCGCCAGCGCGAGATAGACGAGCTGCGCGACGCCACGGCCTACGACTTCGTCAAGGCCAAGCGCTGCCTAGGCTCGATAAGCGCCGAGCTGCAGCGCTACCTACAGGCGGACATCATCGACAGGATGAGCGGCCCCTTGAACCGAGTGCTCGAGGCCTACGGCGTACCGACCTCCCGCCTATCGCCAATAAAAACGAGATTCTTTAATAACTTCATTCGTCGCACCCAGATCCACGTGCTATCCGAGTTCGTGGAGAAGGTCGCGGGCGCGGTGGACCGGGAGCTCGAGCGGCGGAGCGCCAGCATGCACCTCTACGCCGAGTACCGCCCCGGCCCGGAGCATCGGAAGCTGGACCGGAGCGCCTGCGTGGCCACGACCTGGGGCGGCGCCGACGAGCTAGCGCGCCCCTTCCTGGGCGGCAAGGGTAACGGCCTCGTCGACATGGCCGCTATGGGATTGCGCGTACCGGAGGCCTTCGTGCTCGGCTACCCGCTCTTCTCGGACGCGCCGCACGGCAAGCACGGCCCGGGAGGAGAGCCGCGGGCCCTGGCCCTCGAGCTACTCGGGGAGCTGGAGCGCCGGAGCGGGCGAGCGCTCGGCGACGGCGAGGATCCCCTCCTGGTATCGGTACGCTCAGGCGCGCCCGTGTCCATGCCGGGCGTCATGCTCACCATCCTGAACGTCGGCCTCTCGCCCGACGCCCGCGAGGCGCTCTCTAGGCGGCACGGGCGGGCCTTCGCCGACTCGCTCTACCGGCGCTTCCTGGAGAACGCGGCGGCGGCCGTCGCCACGGCAGGGGGTCGCGCGGTACCCGACGGCGCCTCCGAGACGGAACTCGAGGGCTACCTTCGCCAGGCCCTCGGCGATGCCTTCCTCCTAGACCCGCGAGAGCAGCTCCTCGGCTGCATCGGGCTCGTCTACGCCTCCAGGGCCTCGAGCGCCGTGGATGCCTTCGCCAAGACCCTGGCCACGAGCGTCGGCACGGAGACGGCGGTTACGGTGCAGCGCATGGTCTACGGCAACCTCGACCAAGGCTCCTTGAGCGGCGTCGTCATCACGCGCGACCCCATCACCGGCGCGGACGAGCTCTTCGGCGAGTTCAAGCGCGTAGCCCAGGGCGAGGAGGTGGTCATGGGCAGCGCCTTCACGGAGCCCATAGCCCGGCTGCCAGCCTCGACCGCGGCAGGCCTCGAGGACGCCAAGCGCCGCCTCGTTTCGCGCTACCGCCAGGACCTGGACCTGGAGTTCACCGTGGAGTCGGGAGAGCTCTTCCTGCTCCAGACCCGCGCGGCCCGCCTGGGCGCCTTCGCCCAGCTCGTCGCCGACACGGACTTCCTGGAACGCGGGCTCATAGACGCGGAGGAGTACCGCCGGCGCCTCGACCGGCTGGAGACGGCCAACGCCTGCGTGGCCCTGCCCCGGGCCGACTTCCGCGCCCGGCGCTGGAACCCGCCGCTCTGCGTCGGCGTACCCATCAACGGAGGCGTCGTGTCGGGAACCCTCGTCCTGAGCGAGGAGAGGCTCGAGGAGGCGGAGCTACGCCGCGAGAGCGTCGTCTACTTCGCCCACACGACCAAGCCCACGGACTTCGCCATCATGAACGGCGCCAGCGCCATAGTGACGGTCTATCCCGGCCGCACCTCCCACGCGGCCATCACCGCCATGTCCATCAACAAGCCCTGCATCGTCGGTTGCGGCGACGCCGAGATAGACCTGTCGGGCCGCCGCGTGGTCTTCCGCTCGGCCGGCGGCCAGGCCGTCCCCGAGGGGGAGCGCGTCACCGTGGACGGGAACACCGGAGCGGTCTACCGAGGCATAGCCCCGATATCCGAATTCTTCCTGCCGGTGCGTTGCGTCGCGTTGGCCGCCGAGACCGGGACCGCGCCGGACATAGCCGCGAGGGTACGCGGCCTCGTCGACGAGCGCCTGGCCGGCCTCGCGCGCGAGACTCGCCTACGGCGCCGGGGCCTGGGTTCCGAGGAAGACTCCCTCGCGGGCCGCCGGATCCTCGTACGGGTCGACGCCAACGTCTATATCGACGAGGGGCGCGTAGCCGACCCGGCGAGCGTCCTGCGCCTGGCCCCCACGCTGGAGGCCCTGCTGGAGCGGGGCGCCACGCCCGTGGCCTGCTCGCACCTGGGCGACCCGGGGCGCTACCAGGGGAAGGATCGCTCGCGAGAGGATCTCTACGAGGCCTTCAGCCTGAGGCCGGTTGCGGAGCTACTCGCCGAGGCGCTCGGCGGGCGGCTCGCCTTCCATCCCGTCAGCGTCGCCGCCTCGGGCCTGCTCATAGCGCCCGACGAGCTCATCCCGGGGGTCGTCAACGTGCTCGAGAACCTACGCTTCGCCACGGGCGAGAAGGACAACGACGAGGCCTTCGCCCGGGCCCTGGCCGAGCTCGGCGGCGGGCTGTACCTCAACGACGCCTTCAACGTCTGCGACCGCCGCCACGCGAGCATAGTAGGGGCGCCGCGCTTCTGCGAGCGCCGGCTGGCCGGGCCCTCGGTGGAGCGGGAGCTGGCCGCCCTCGAGGCCATGCTCGGGGAGCCGGCCCGGCCCTTCGTGGCCGCGTTCCGGGGAAGCGAGGCGGCGACCCGCCTGGGCGCCATGGCGGCGCTCCTGCCGCGCGTGGACCGGCTGGCCACGGCCGAGGCGTCGGCCGCGCCGGAGCCGGGCTCAGCGGCCGCGGCCCTGGTCCAGTCCTATCCGGAGCGCCTGGCGACCGACGCGCCGCCCGTGCTACTGGCCGAGGCCCTGTCGAAGGCCGGGACCGTGCTATGGGTAGGGCCCGCCTCGGCCTACGGCTCGCTGGACGCGGAGGCCTGCCTGGCGGCGGCCGCCGCCAGGGGAGCGCGCGTGGTGGTATGCTGCGACGAGTACCGCTATCGCCTGCCGTCGCCCGCCTCGGGCATACACTACTCGTCCGGCCCGCGGGCCTTCCTGGAATACCTGGAGCGGCTGTCGCTGCCCGGCGTCACCGCTCTGGACCAGGCGCCCTAGGGACTAGGCCCGCGCGGGCCTGCCCCGGATGAAGAAGGCCCAGTAGCACAGCGTCGAGGCGGCGTAGAGAGCGGCGGTCAGCGCGAAGGACGTGGCGAATCCGTCGCGGTAGATCAGCTCGCCGGAGACGCGGGCGGCGACGGTCCAGCTACCGGTCCAGGCGAGCATCTTGACGGCGTTCATGAGGCCCTGCCGCTCCGGCGGCACGAGCTCCAGGGAGAAGTTCTCCTGGATGGGCGTGGACATGTTCATGAGGACCTGCCGCGCCAGGTAGGCCAGTACGGCGAGCGGCAGGGCCCGCACCCAGCCGAGCACCAGGATGAGCGGCACCGAGGCCATCTGCGTCCAGAAGACGGCCCGGGGCTTGCCGACGCGCCTGGCTATGGCGGGCCCCGCGCTCATCCCGGCGAAGGTGGCCACCTGTCCGGCCGCGACGGCGGCGCCTATGGCCGCGTCGCCCAGGCCGAAGACGTTCTTGAAGTACAGGTTCAGGTAGGGGATGGTCAGGCCGGCTCCCATGCCGACGAGGAAGCCCGGGAGGGTCAGCTTGAACCAGAGCAGGGGCTCTATGCCCTGGAGGCCCCGCAGGCGGGGCCGGCCCGACGAGGCCGCCGGCGACGGAGCTATGCGCGCGAAGGGCCAGGCGGCCGCCAGCACGAAGCCCGCCCCCGCGAGCAGGGCAGCGCGATAGGCCGCGATCTCGTCCAGTCCCGCCAGGACCAGGCCGTCCTTGAGGCCGCCGCCGAAGAGGGAACCGATGAGGCCGGTGCCCATGGACAGGGCGCTATTGAGGCTGAAGAGGTAGATGCGCTCGCGCTCGCCCGAGTTGCGCATGAAGAAGGGACCGGCCGAGACCTGGAACACGGCGGACACGGCCCCGGCGACGAAGACGGCTCCGGCGATTGCGCCGCCTGAGACCGTCAACGACTGGGCCGCGTAGGCGGCGGCCGCCACGACGGCGGAGAGCGGCAGGAGCCGCCTCGGGTCGAAGCGAGCGGCCAGCAGCGACACGGGCAAGGCCACGGCGGCGGTCCCCAGGGCCCTCGTCGCTAGCACCTGACCGATGCCCGCCTCCGTGTACGACAGCGCCTTGAGGTACAGGCTGAAGAGCAGGCTTATCTGGTTGGCGCCGACGCCCAGGAGGAACATGCCGGCCAGGAAGCGCCGGGCGTTGGGGCTGAAAGCCTTGAAGGCCTCGGCGTAATCGGCGATGAAGGCGCGGATCGAACCGGCTAGGCTTGCGGCGAGGGCGGGGCTAGGTGCGTGTCTGGCCATGGCCGCGAGCTTAGCGCCCCGGTCGCGTCCTGGTCAATCGAGGGCGGATCCCCGCGGCTCCCACCTCGAGGCGGCGCAGGCGGCGAGCGACGCGTCGGCGGCTTGGTTCCCATCCCCGGCGCACGCGTAGACGGCAAGGCGATAGCGCCCTCCTTCGCCGAGCGCCACCGGCCTAACGCGCTGCCCGAGCATTACCTGGTTGACGAAGCGCCCCTCAACCGATACCAGCCTGTGGCCGTCCCTGAAATCGCGCGGCAGGGCCTCCAGGGCCCACTCCAGGTAACGCACGTTGTTGACGTGGCCGTTCGTGTCGATGTCAAGGGCACGAGCGTCGAAGGCGGACAGGGCGCAACCCTCGATCGGCGCCGCCTCGCCGCCGGCCGGCTCGGGCTCGGTCCGCCTAGCCGGGCGCATCGCCGGATCGGGTCGCCACGCCTCGAGTATCCCTGGCAGCACCGGCGCCGGCCGCCCCCTGGCCAGGTCGTAGAATACCCAGAGCGACCAGGCCCGGCCTATCGTAGAGCCGGCTTCGTCCTTGACCTCGAAGCCCCGATGACCGTAGAAGAGCCTAGCTCCCGTCATCCACGTCTCCACTGTGAATTTATCTTTATAGCCAGGATAGCGATCCATGGAGAAGCCGCCCTCGAGCATCATCCATCCGTAGCCCTCGCGGCGCAGGCGATAGACGTCCCAGCCGGCCTCGTCGCAATGGGCCACGGCCGTCTCCTCGAAGAGCCCCATCATGGCCGCCGGGGTAGTCACCCCGTCGTCGTCCATCTCGGCGTAGCGCGGAGTATATTCGCGAGAAACCCTTGGCGAGTATTCGTTCATGACTAGTAGGACGTGCGAGGCGCCATACAGTTGCAAAGGAAGAGGAAGATGGCCTGGCTCACACAAGGTCGCCAAGGCACGGAGGACCACAAATAAAGAGCATGATCATAGCAACATGTATCGCGGGTCCTGCCCTGCGCATGGGCATCGGAAATAGTAGCAAAAAGAAAGAGCATACCCATAACAACCATGGATCGCAGGGCCTGCCCTGCGCATGGGATCGGCGCTTATCGCGCCGACCGCCATGCTCCAGGCACCCGCGATCCATGGCTGTGTATATTTACTTTTACATTGACTCCATGTCGTGAAGGTAAGGATTTTTGCGTCTTCTCCGCGGCTCAGCGTCTCCGCGTGAAATTATCTTATTACATCTTATCCTGTTCATCCTACCTTCATCCTGTCCATCTTGTTTAACGTATTCTCGTCTTCCTTAGTGCCTTGCGTGCCTTTGTGTGATAGCCTCATTACAGGCTTTTTCTTAGCGGCTTTGCACCTCTGCGCGAATTTTGTATTACCTATACCTTACCATCACCACTAGCATACAAAGCGTGCAGATCGGGCCAGGCGGCCAGCAGTCCGCCGTAGAGCCGCAGGTGCCGCCGCACGCCGTCCACGGACAAGCCGCAACCGGTCGAGCCGAAGAGTGCGCTCGGCTCGCGCAGGTACTCGTTAACCGCGTCGATATGCTCGTCGACGTCGGCGGCCCAGGGCTCCGGGCTGCGCCCGTAGCGCTCCAGGAGCGACTCGAGGCGTTCCGCGTACGACGACAGGTACAGGGCCCAAGAGGCGTGCAGGGCCTCGACGAGGTCGGCGTTACGAAGGGTCGCTAGCTCGCCCAGCGCGTTTCCGAGGGCGCCGAAACGCTCGCCAGGCTCGGTCACGCCGGCGTCGGGGCGACAGGCTATGGCCAGGGCCATAACGAGCTCGGCCAGGCCGGGCCTGTAGCCCACGAGGTCGGCGCGCGCATGGGCCCGTGGCTCGGGCGGCGCATGCAGGAGGCCGAAGTCCAGGTAGGCCGTCAGGCTGTCGGGGTAGATAAGGCGCGTGAGCACGGCGCAGAGCCCGTCGGGGTTGCGCCCGAGGGGCAGGAAGGGCGGTATGGGCACGCGGTTATCGAAGGCCGCCTGCGTCATGATGAGCTGGGCGCTCGTCGATACGGTCGTCCGGTCGGCTATGCGCGCGAGCTCCCGCGACAGGCTCAGCGCCTCGTAGCCCCCGGCCATGAGCGCCTCGCGGGAGCGGCCCTCGAACGCCAGCCTGGAGCGCGCGCTCCCCATGGCGGAGTCGCCGTACATGCCCGGACAGGCCGCCAGCACGCGCCCCTCGGGCCGCGGCCCCAGGAGGCGCTCGTAGCTACCGATGACGTCTACCTCGACCTCCTCCAAGGAGGCCAGGAGGGCCTCGCGGCTGGGGTAGTAGAGAAGATCGCCGTTCTGGAAGGCCTTGGAGAAGGCTACGGCGGAGGCGTCTCCGCCTACCGCGTCGCCGCGCCTCGCGCGCGGGCGGGCGGGCCTACAGAAGACGTCGTCGTCGGTGGACACGAGAAGCCGCCCCGCGCTCGCCAGCATAGCGGCGTTGACGTTGACGCCCCAGCCCGGCCCGTCGCTACAAGGCAGCAAGGCGTACTCGAGGAGTTCCCTATACGCCCGGCCTGTCAGCCCGGCGATCGCCTCGCGCCGGCTCTCGAGGTTCGACAGCCCTATGCGTATACCGTAGCGAGCCTCGATGCCCTTGAGCCCCTCGGCCAGGCCTGGCGCGAGGCCGGAACCCGGCCCATCGCTGGCGACGAGGAAGGCAGCCTCACGCCCTGCCACCCTGACGTTGCGCTCCAGGCTCTCTAGGCTATCGAGGAGGCATAGGCGTCGGCCGGCTGAAGGCCACGCGAGCATATACGCTGTTATATCGTACTCCAAGAATCTAACTCATAAGCCAGAGGCATTACCCACGAAAGACATTATGAAGTTCTCTATGCTATCGGCAATAATTGTCATCTTGGACCACTTACGGGTTTGATTCTGCTCTTGAGGATTAATAAATAATACCTGAAATTTAAATATAGAGC
>CAZNNA010000086.1:2020-11520 GCA_964573825.1 uncultured Treponemataceae bacterium | reverse complement strand
CCTCGCCTAATAAGTCCATAGCCATCCTACCTCGCCTAGCCCTTCTCGGCTCTCTCCTCCTTTCGCTGTCGTCATGCTCGATCAGGAAGGATATTTTCTTCGGAACGCTTTGCGAGCTGCACATCGAGCAGACGGGCCTCGGTACCATCGTCGTCGAGGCCGACGCGGCTAACGAGTCGACGCTTCCGGGGCGCTATGCCTTCCGCGTCGGGACGACCGTTACCCTCAAGGCTATCCCAGAGGCCGGCTACGTCTTCGACTCCTGGAGCGGCGACCGAGACTCCTTCGAGCCGCGCGAAGAACTCTATATTAACCGAGAGTCCTGGCTCAGGCCTCGCTTCGAGCCCCTGATCGATCCCTGGCTCGTCATGGTGTACGTAGCCGGCGCCAACGACCTGGAGCTCGAGGCCCTCATGGACCTTAACGCGATGGAGGCGGGCCTCGCGAACGCCAAGCCCTCGGTCAGGTCCAGGCTGCGCGTCGTGGCCCTGGTCGATCGCATGGCCAGCGATGTAGTCGACGATGGAAACTGGACGGGCACGAGGCTCTACGAGCTCAGGCCCGACAAGCGCGACGCTACGCTAGGGTCCATGATCGTCCCGAGCGCCTCGGTAGGCGGCCAGGCCTGGCGTACCGGACCCGACGACGAGATGAGCATGGGCAAGGCAGAGACCCTGGCCTCCTTCGTGGCCTGGGCGAAGGAAGCGTATCCTGACTACCGGCGGCGCGCCCTGATCCTGTGGAACCACGGGAGCGGTGTATTCTCTTCACGAAGCGTCGCTTCACGAAGCGTCGCTTCACGAAGCGTCGCCTCGCGTTCCGTCTGCTACGATGACGAGGACCTTACGGGCCAGTCGTACGGCCTGGACGGCCAGCTCCATATCGGCGAGCTATCGGACGCCCTCGCGCCGGTACTGGCCGGCGAACGCCTCGAGTTCATGGGCTTCGACGCCTGCCACATGGGCCTCTACGAGATTGCCTACGAGCTGCGCGGCGCGGCCCGCTACTTCGCCGGCTCTCCCACCTCGGTCGCGGGCGGTTGGCCCTACGACAGGCTCTTCTCGTCGGAGCTCGCCCTGCGGGACGGCGCCGCCTTCGCCCAGGAGGCCTCGCGCCTCTATGCCGCCACGACCTTCGGTAAGTCGCTCACGGCCTTCGACCTCGATAGGATAGAGGCCGTACGCCTAGCGGTCGATTCGCTGGCTACATCGCTCAAGCAGTCCGGTACTGGAAAGGCCCACGCCGAGTCGGCCCGCGACGCTGCCTGGCTCTACGCTTCGCCCGACGTACCGTCAAAGGGATACTACTATAGTAGGCAATACCCCTACCGTGACCTGGCTCATCTATGCGAACGGCTCATGGAGCAAGAAGGGCCCACGAGTGACGTAAAGGACAAGGCTACGGCCGTGACCCTGGCGCTCAAGGCCGGGACGATCCGGTCCTGGTGCAGGCTCGGCGGCGCCGAGTATCCTCAAGGCCAGAACGCCTACGGCCTTGGCATACTATTTCCGTTAAGCGATTCCGATCAAGACGGGAGGCCCGATTTCCGAGAGTACCACGCCCATTACTACGTGAGCGAATCGAGCGAAGCCTATTACGGCCGGCTCGACGCCGCCGCTCCGGGCGACACCTGGCGCGGCATGCTCGACGAGTTCTACCCCTAGCGACCGTTCCGCCAGGGGTAGGCGCCTGGCTATTTCACCTTGATGCAGATGACTTCCGACGGAGCGTAGAGCTCGCCTTGCCTGAGCACGGCGGCCAGGACGATATACCTGCCGACGTGCGCGCTCAGGTCCAGCCGCATGGAGGCGTAGGCCGGGACGGCGTCGCCCTCGAGGTTGGCCGCGTCGAGGCCTTGCCTCAGGGGCGTAAGCCTAACGGTCTTGCCGGCTACCGAGCGCCCCGAGCTCATGATCTCGGTGGCCGTCCAGTCGTTGGTCCAGTAGTCGCTCACGTAGTACCCGGCGCTCGAGCTGGACGAGCCCAGGCCGTAGCGCTCGGCCAGGTCCTCGTCGACCACGGCGTAATAGAGGTTGAGGCCGAGCCCCGAGGGATGCTCCAGCCAGCGAGGCTCGACGCAGACGATCCCGGCGGCGACCGCCTGCCCGGCCCGCCCCCTGTCGGTCACGGCCGAGCCGACGGCGGTAACGCCGACGTCGGTGAAGAGCCGTACGCTCCGGCCTCCCCTGGGGCAGGGCTCGAGCACGAGGCTCGAGCCGTCTACGCCGCCCGCTACCGTCTTGGCGTCCAGCCTGAACTTGACTACGTTCTTGAAGTCCGTCCAGCCCTGGTAGGACCCGCTGGGCTTCCAGTCGCTCAGCTCCGCGCCGAAGGCCTTGGCCTCGGCGGTCTCCACGCGTACCGACACGGAGGCGAGCGCGCCCGTCACGCCGCCCACGACTATGGGCGTATAGCCGAAGGGTCCGCTCGCCTTGGAGCTGGTGCCGCCGGTATAGGTACCGGTATCCGTTACGACGGTCACGCTCACCCTGGCGGCCCAGAGTCCTCGCTCGACCGGCACCGCGTTCGAGTAGGGATTGAAGAGTTGGTCCCTGACGTCGACGCGTAGGGTCCTGGCCTCGCGCACGACCGGGCCGTCGTAGGCGGTCGGGCAGGCGGCGAGCCCTAGGCCCAACGCAGCTACGGCGAGGGCCCGGAGGGCCCTACCGGCCCGGCCGGCGGTCGAGCGATCCGGCGCCCCGGTAGCCCGCCCGCTCACGGCACGAGCTCCGGGCTTGCCGGTACGCTGATGCCCCTCGTACCGGCGACGTTCGGCACGAGCTTCTTGATATCGATGAAGTAGGTCCCGTTCAGGTCTTCCATGGCTATCGTCGATTCCTCCGTGAAGAAGGTATGCTCGAGGACGTCTATGCGCTCGTAGCCGTTAGCCTCGCAGCGGCGCACCCGGCCGTGCATGTCCAGGTAGACGCCGTAGGCCAGGGCGGTCTCGTCGGCGCTGATGTTATTATTATAAAGGTATAGGTTGGTCCCGTAACCGGTCAGGAAGGCCGTCGCGGACTTGGTCCCGAAGCCGGCGTCGACGGTGTTATGCGTAAAGAAGCCGCGTCCGTTGTTGATGTAGTGGACCGCGTAGCTCCGCCCGCCCGTACCCGTGGAGCGCCCCCCGTAGATATCGTTTCCTACCACCGTAGGGTAGCAGCTGAAGTCGACGCGGACGCCGAAGGTCTCGGAGTTGAGCGCCGAGGCCGTGGCGGCCCGGATGACGTTACGGTACACGAGGGGCCGGATCTTGATCCCCTCGAGCTCCTTGCCCCCGCCCTGCAGGTGCAGGGCCACCGACTCCTTGGCGCCGGCCCCCCCCTCTACGAGCGAGTCGCGCAGCGTGAAGTTAGAGTTGCCGGAGAAGACCGCGGCCCCGTCCCCGAGGGACCTGACGGTCACGTGCCTCACCACCGCCCTGGAGGCCTCGCCGACCGAGAGGACCGGCACCGAGCCGGCCGACTGGTGGGTCAGCGTGACGCCCTCTACGACCGTGTTGCTCGAGCTGGCGGCGGCTATGACGAGCTGGGCCCCGGGAGCGAAGGAGAGCGAGGCCCCGTAGACCGCGTCCGTCCTATCGTCCGCCGTCAGGTATCGGCGTTCCGTCCTACCCGCGTTGTATCCGCCGATGAGCGAGACGCCATCCTTCAGGGTCACCGACGCCGCGATCCCATGGCTACCGACCTGTACTATCACCGCGTTCTTGTTGACACCGTCGCAGTTATCGATCGCATCCTGCAGGGAAGCGAACTGCGGCGTAGCCCCATGAGCCAGTACGGGAAAGTAATTGAACGGCGAGTAGAATTCTGCCTCTAGCGTGGTATGGGACTTGATAACGGCTAGGGTCTCGGAACTCTTCTGGTTCTCGAAGGCCGGCTGCGTCGCGGGGGTACCGACGATTTTCCATTCTCTCAGCTTGTTGAGCCCTTCTACCACTGAGGAGAGCTTCACCTGCTTTTCAACGCATCGATGTACCTTCTGTCCCGGGACGCCGGCCTCGGTTACCGCCACGGGCGAGGTGATTCGGCCGCTGAGGTTATTAATGCGAAGCGTTAGCTCCCAGTACCCCGTTCCGCTGAGGGCTAGGCTGACGGCCCGGTCGTCCACCTCCAGGATGAGGCGGCCTTCCAGTGGGCCGTTGTCGTCCGGGTAGAACGCCACGTTGAGGAGGTCGGTCGTCTCGCCCGGCTCGAGCCGTAAGGGAAAGACGGGAGAGGCGCGGCCGTGGAAGTCGAAGCGCTTGGAGTCGAAGTAGACGCCGGCGATCTCTATGGCCTTGGGGCCGACGTTCTTGAGCGGCACGACCTTGGTAAGGGACTCCCCGACCTTGACCTCGCCGAAGTCGAGGGAGGCGAGCTGCCCGCCCATGACGCCCTTATAGGCCTCCAGGCCGGGGAACGATAGGTAGGCGTAGTTCTCCCAGATCGGCGACTGGCAGGAGGCCGCGGCCAGGAGGACCGAGGCGAGCAAGGCCTTGATCGCATTCTTCATGCCCGTATCCCTTTCCGTCCCCGTTCCGGGGACGAGCCGTAGCGTCCTCCGCGGCGCCCGGTCATCTGCGCACCGTCAGGCGGAGCGAATAGTCGAAGGCCAGGTCGCTCCGTTCCTCGAGGCCCGCGGTGCCGTCGGAGCTCTGCCTGCCCAGGGTCAGGTCGTAGGGGGCGGTCTCGTGGTTCCTGGCGTAGCCCGAGGCGCCCTTGCTCGGGCCGAGCATGGCGCTCAGCGTGGCGTCCTTGCCGAAGGGGAAGGAAAGGCAGAGCCGCGGGGAGAAGCCCCAGGCTAGGTCGTCGGCGGTCTCGGTCTCCTGCCAGACCGAGCGGGTGCTCGTGTTGAAGACGCGGTAGGTCAGTTCCCGGCGGCCGGCTCGCGCCTCTATGGAGCCCAGGAGCGATAGTTCCCGGGCTGGCCGCCATTCGAAGGCCGCCACTGCCCGCAGGGTGTGGCTCACGGTCAGCGTGGGGTCGCCGCAGGCTATCTTGGCCTGGCCGTTGACCGGCTGGAGCCCCAGCGCCGCCTCGACGAAGCGTCCGGCGTTCTCCCGGCTGTAGAGCGATAGGCCCGAGGCCTGGGTGCCGTCCAGGTTCAGCCCGTAGCCCGTGCGCTCGTACCCGACGCCGAGGCGCCACGATACCGAGGATTCCTTGGCGGGGGACAGGGCCAGCACGAGCATGCCGGAGGCGTTGCCCCAATCGGACATGACGACCCTGCGCTGGCCGCTCTCGTCCTTGACGGTGACGCTGTCGAGTATCCTCGCGTGGCTGTCCCGGATGGACAGGTCTATGGGCATGTACGAGAGGTCCAGGAGCAGCCTGAGCGTCTTGGCAAGCTCCAGGCCCACGAGCAGGTCCAGGTCGGCCCTGTGCGAGAAGGTCATATCCAGTATGCTCGACGACGAGACGGCCCGGGCGGGGCCTCCCTTCTGCCCCCCCATGCCCACCCATTCGGCGTAGCTCTTGACCGAGTCGGGCAGGCCGTCCTCGTCGGAGTCTATGGCCAGGTACTTGCCGTTACGGCCGACGTAACCCAGGCGATAGGAGGCGCCGAGCCTGGCGTCCAGGTAGCCGAGCCGCCCGGCCCAGTCTCCCTTGAGCCTGAGCCCGTGGTCGAAGGTGTCGGCGTCGCGGCCGGCGGCCCCGATGGCGACGCGGGGCGGCTGCTGGCCGGCGTCCGTGGTGGCCGTGAAGTAATGCGGCAGGAAGGCGAAATCGTAGGCCAGGCCGTAGGCCTGCTCGAGCTTCCCGGAGGTCCAGGCTAGGCTGCCCGCGGCGCCCGCCGCCAGTGGCCAGTCGAGCGTCTGCGTGACCAGGTTCTGCGTGGGCGTCTCGTAACGCGCCTTGGCCAGGTCGTAGGCCTTGAACCCGCCGCCGGCGTAGCCCCCGAGGAGGAGCCCGCCGTCCTTCCGCGGCGTCAGCGATTCGTAGGCGAACCGCCCGGCCAGGTCGGTGACGCGCTCTCGCCACGTTCCTCCGAGGGCCCCGAGCGAATCGTCGAGCCTAGTCTTGAGCTCGTCCGAGTAATCGAGGGAGGCCGAGCCCTCGAGGCTGTCGAGTGGCGACTTGACGCGCAGCAGAACCGTGGGGTGCGCCCGGAAATCGTAGTCCGGATAGGCCGGGCTCTCGTAGGCTCCGGCCAAGAGGCCGGCCGGGTCCTGGGCATAGGCCAGCGAGGCGAGGAGGAGGATCCCTATTATAAGCACCGCGCGCTTGGGTATCATGGTTTCTCCTGGTTCGGTCGGGATAGACTCCGGTCCTGGTCGGACTGGTAGGAACGGTAGGCTAGCTCCTCCTTGACGTCGTAGCTCAGCCCGTCCCGGGTCTCGGCGTAGTAGCGCGTCTCCGTGCGGTCGTAGGCGTAGCTCCTGCCGTTCATGTAGCGTATCATCGATATCAGCCTATCGCCGTCGTAGCGGTAGGCTATTCGCTCGAACTCGGAGCCCTTGGCGCTGCGGACCGCCTCTATGACGTTGCCCCGGTCGTCGTAGCGCCTGGTCTGGGTCTCCGCGAGCCCCCCGATGCTCGACAGGGCTAGATCGAAGAGCGGGCTCGAGGGGTATCCGTTGGCGGGATAGCCGCCTGGCGCCGCGAGCCCGGGAAAGCCCTGCCTGGTCACGTACTCCAAGACGAGGGCATCGTAGGCCGCGGAACCGGCAAGGTCAGTCTTCGGGATCGCGATCCAAGGGTTGGTCGTTCCGTCGCCGAGCTTAGCGACCGCCGCCTGGTCGTAGGCGAAGTCCTGCCGAGAGAACATCCGGCCGGCGTCGTCCCAGTCGTACCTGGTATAGAACCAGGCCTCGACCGTGCCAGTCTCGTCGCTGCGCTTGGTATGGTAGAGGTCGTGGCTCTTACGGGCCTGCCCGCCCGCGACGGCGTACCAGCTGGACGTCTCCTTGGACAGGGCAAGCGCCTTGCCTATCCCCGGCGCCACGAAGGTCTTCTCCGATACCGGATGGTAGCGGCCCCCCACAAGGCGGTACTTGCACTCGTCGCGCGCGACCTCCTGGGGGACCCCGGCCTCGTCGTAGGCGAAGTCGCTATTGGTCAGGTACCTGGCCGGGTGCCCGGCCGGCTCGAGGTAGGTAATGGCGTAATAGCTACGCTTGGCGCCGTCGGGGGCCATGGTATCGCAGCGCTCCAGGAGGTGCTCGACCTTCGGGCCGTCCACGGCGTCGCTATAGCCCCGAGTCCTATAGGTATAGAGATAGTACTCCGCGTGGCTCGCGTTCCCCTGGGGGCTCACGGAGTAGAAGTCGGAACGGGCGAGGACGCGATCGTCGGGGTAGCCCGCAGGCGCCGCGTAGGCGTGCCGGTAGATGCCGGCCAGGAGCCCCGCCCTATCGTAGATGCGCACCTCGACGGGTTCGTGGCAGGCCTCGGCTGGATCGACGTAGCGGTAGTAGGTCAGGGTCTTGGAGTAGTAGCCTGGCGGCTCGCCCTCGCCGAGGGTCGGCGCGGGGCTCATGAAGAGCGGGCAGGCCGAGGCGAGGCAGAGGACGGCGGCTGAGGCGAGCGCGGCGGGGTACCACCCGGCCGTTCGGCGCCGCGTCATAGGAACTCCCACTGGTTGGCGTATTGCCAGAAGGGCCACCGGTAATGGAACAGGTCCTTGCTGAAGATCAGTATGCCGAGCGTCATCTTGACGAAGGTGCCCGCCTCCATGTTGACGTAGATTATCCATTCGTCGAAGCTGCCGAACTTCCCTACTCCCTTGGCGAAGCCCATGATGCTCATGGGCTCGACGTAGCCGTTGACCGTGAAGTAGAGGCCCCCGCCGGTCTCGAAGCTGGCGAGCCCGATGCCGGCGATGCTCAGGTCGGCCCCGACGTAGAGGCCTCCCGTAAGCTCGGCCTGGGCTGTCATGGTAGGTCGGAAGGCGGTGGCGTAGTAATCGTCCGAGTAGGTCTTGACGCCTATGGGTATGAAGGGCCAGGCGAGGTCGGCCTGGATGCCGGCCTTGAAGCGGGTGTACTCGGAGACCTCGAAGGCGAAGGTGACCGTACCGTCGAAGGTGATCTTAGCGTAGAGCCCGCACTCGAATTCCAGCCTGGTCTTGGGCTCCTTTATGACGTACATGGCGATGGGTATCTTGACCTCCGCCTCGAGCTGCAGGCTGCCCTCGAGCTTGAAGTCGAATTGCTGGCCGGCCGTCACCTCCATGCGGCCGTAGCCCTTGGTGAACTCGAACTTAGGTATGGGCGGGTGCCACCAATGCATGATCCACGAGACGCGCAGGGAGGGAGCCTTGAAGCCGCCCTCGACCTTGGGCCGCGTATAGCGGAGCACGCCCTTGAGGCGTATCTCCCCCGACAGCTTGGCGCTGAAGTCCGGCTTGCCCCCGAGCGAGCCTTCCTTGGTCGCGCCGCCCGAGGTTCCCGTGCCCTGGCCGAGGGCGCCTCCCACGCCGCCGCCCTGGGAGGGGTCAAGGTCCGAGCCGCCCGAGCCGGCGTTGGTGCCCTTCTGCTTGCCCGACGCCTCCATCTTCTTGAGCTTCTCCGCATCCTCGGTCGAGAAGGCCTTCTTGAGTATGGGTACGTCGAGCCTGAGGGTCTCGAGGTTCTCGAAGCCGTCCTGCATCGCCTGGTCGGTGTCTATCCAATCGACGACGGCCCTCTCGGCGGGCGCGAGTCCCTCGGCGAAGAGGTCCGAGGCGTCGCCCAGGCCGCGGCTCGTGACGGCGCGGACGCCAGGCCCCAAGGCCGCGAGGTGGGACTGTGTCGTCTGGATATTGAAGTCAGGCACGTAGGCGAAGGCTATGACATCCTCGGGCCTGGGTTCCTCGGTCTCAATGACGACGCGGCCCCTATCCTCGTAGACCGCCGTCACTACGCGAGCCCGGTCGTCCTCGTTGATGAAGACGCTGCCAACCCTGAGGTCCTTGAGGCTCGCGGGGCCCGACGGCGCGTTGCCGGAGCGCGACCTGAGGCCGCCGACCACGCGCATGTCCCGCACCGCCGGCTGGTACACGAGCTCTACGCCGCTGAAGCCCTCCTGGGCTCCTGCGCCAAGGGCCGTAGCCGCTGCCAGGGCCAGCGCCACGAGGCCTCCAACGGGCCTAGTCATGATCGTAGTCCTGCATGATGACGGAGGAGGCGCCGCTACGCATGACCGTGCCTCGGAGGACGCCCGCCTCGTCGTAGCCGAAGAAGGTCACGGTCTCTTCGCCCTCCGAGCTCCGCTCCACGACCCGCTCGACGCGTCCCTGGGCATCCAGCACGGTGTCCTTGCTGAAGCCGACGGTACGGGTCGGCCGGCCCGGTACGGCCTCGACCATTGCCCTGACGCTACCGCCGTCGTCGTACTCGAAGCTGCGCGTCCGGCTGACCTTGGCGTCATCTCCGTAGGTCTCCGTCCTGACGACGCGATCGGCCGAGTCGACGTAGTAGGCGCTCATGGCCTTGTTGCTCGACCTATCGACTATCACGTAGGCCGTCTCGGCGGGTTCGCCCTGGAAGACGGAGCAGGCGGCGAGCAGGGCCGCCAGAAGGAGGAAGGGTAGTCTTTTCA
>CAZNNA010000086.1:0-1920 GCA_964573825.1 uncultured Treponemataceae bacterium | reverse complement strand
CCGCCATGCCCGTACCCGTCTACTACCTGGACGCCAGGTCCAGGAACCCCAAGACCAACTCGCTCGCCAAGCTGCGGGCGCTGCTCGCCAGGCTCGTCGCCGACAACCCCGAGGCCGTGCGGGCTAAGGACCTCTGCGCTATCAAGCTGCACTTCGGGGAGCTCGGCAACGACGGCTACCCGAGCCCCGTTCTCGCCCGGACCGCGGCGGAGACCGCCCTGGCGGCGGGTGCCAAGCCCTTCTTCACCGATACCAATACCCTCTACTCCGGCTCGCGCTCCAACGCGGTCGATCACCTGCGCACGGCGACTGCCCACGGCTACCTGCCCGAGGTCTGCGGGGCCCCGGTCGTCATAGCCGACGGACTAAGGAGCAACGATTGGCGCGAGGTGCCCCTGTCGGCCGGTTGTACCCGCCTGGGAGCCGCAAGGATAGCCGGGGGCATCCTGGACGCCGACAGCATGATAGTACTGTCGCACGTCAAGGGCCACGAGATGGCCGGCTTCGGCGGCGCCATCAAGAACCTGGCCATGGGCTGCGCCCCCTTCGTCGGCAAGCGGGAACAGCACTGCGTCAAGTTCCGGGTGGACGAGAAGAAGTGCGTCGCCTGCGGACGCTGCGCCGAGGTCTGCCCGACCGGCGCCGCCCGCCTCGGGGGGGAGCCGGGCGCCGAGGCTAGACTCAAGGCCGGCCGTAAGGCAAGCATCGACCAGGAGTCCTGCATAGGCTGCGGCGAGTGCCTGGCCCACTGCGCTCCCAAGGCCATAGGCATGGACTGGGAGGTCGGGATCGAGGAGTTTACCGAGAAGATGACCGAGTACGCACTGGGAGCCGTCCATGGCAAGGCCGGTCGCGTCCTCTACCTCTCCATCGTGGGCAAGGTGGTGCCGCTCTGCGACTGCGTGCCCTGGAGCGACCTGCCCGTGGTACCGGACCTAGGCTACCTGGCCTCGACCGATCCCGTGGCCATAGACCAGGCGGCCTTCGACCTCGTCAAGGCCGCTCCGGTCTGGCCGGGCTCGGCCCTGGACGGCAAGGCAGGCCCCGGCGACGATAAATTCACGGCCCTGCACCCCAAGACGCGATCGGAGCTCCAGATGAGCCACGGCGAGCGCATCGGACTCGGCTCTAGGTCCTACGAGCTCGTACGACTATGAGCGACACCCTAGAGCGCGGCCTCGCGGAGCTAGGCCTTTCGGAACAGCCGGGCCTCCGGGCGGCCTTAGGACGCTACGCGGCGGCGATAGAGGCCTGGAACCCCGCCTACGGCCTCGTAGGCGCCTCGGGAGACGAACTCGTCGTCAAGCACGTACTCGATAGCCTGGCTCCCCTCGGGCGCATCCGTTCCCTGCTTGCACAGGCCGAGGCCGCGGGCGCCCCGGCGAGCCTCGTCGACCTCGGTACCGGGGCGGGGCTGCCGGGCATACCGCTATCCTTGGCCCTGCCCGGAACGCCGGTTACCCTCCTCGACCGCATGACCCGGCGCATACGCTTCCTCGAGGCCATGCTCTCCGAGCTCCCCCTCCCGGACGCTAGCATAGTCGAGGAACAGGTGGAACGAGCGAAAGGCAGCTACGGTATAGTCACCTTCAGGGCCTTCAGGCCCTTCGAGCGAAAGCTCTTCAAGAAAGTCTTCTCCGTCTGCGCGCCCGGCGGCTTCGTCGTGGCCTACAAGGGAAGGATAGAGCGAGCCCGGGCCGAGCTCGCCGAGATAGAGGGGCTCTACGCCGAGGCCGTCGTAGAGCCCCTGGCCGTACCCTTCCTGCCCGACGAGCGTTGCCTCGTCGTCATGAGGCCGGTCGCTCGCCGGTCCTAAGGTCCCCAACCTTAACGCCCACGATCCTAGCGACCGGCGCGTACCATGAACTCCCGCGACAGGAGCTGGTTGCCCCAGGAATCCTTGACGACGAGCTTGTACTT
>CAZNNA010000085.1:0-11613 GCA_964573825.1 uncultured Treponemataceae bacterium | reverse complement strand
TCCAGGCCGTTCGTGGGCTCGTCGAGGAGCAGGATGTCCGGGTTGCCGAAGAGGGCCTGCGCGAGGAGCGCGCGCACCTTGATGCTCTCCGACACCTCGCGCATGAGGCGCTCGTGCTCGGTCTCGGGTACGCCGAGGCCCGAGAGGAGGATCGAGGCCTGGGCCTCGGCCTCCCAGCCGCCTAGCTCGGCGAACTCTCCCTCGAGCTCGCTGGCTCGCAGGCCGTCGGCCTCGGTGAAGTCCTCCTTGGCGTAGATGGCCTCGCGCTCCTTCATGGTGGCGTAGAGGCGCTCGTAGCCGCGTACCACCACGTCGACGAGGCGCTCGTCCTCGAAGGCGAAGTGGTCCTGCTTGAGTACGGCCATGCGAAGCTTGGGCGGGTAGCTGATCTGGCCCGCGTCGGCCTCGAGCTCGCCTGACAGCACGCGCAGGAAGGTAGACTTGCCGGCGCCGTTGGCGCCTATGATGCCGTAGCAGTTGCCCGGCACGAATTTGAGGTTGACGTCCTTGAAGAGCACGCGCTCTCCGAAGGCGAGTCGTACGTCGCTTACGTTGATCAAGGTAGTTCCTTTAGTGGCCGTAGGTTTCAGGGGTCGTTTGCGAATAATGCATTAAAACAGCGACAGATACAAGGGGCGATGCCTTCCACGCTCGTTTGACAGGGCCGTGCGGCATCGTATACCATGAGCCATGTTCGTCTCAGTCGTGTGCGATCTGGGCGGCGAGGACTCGCGGGCCGCCCTGTACGGACTCCTTCCGCAATACGGATTCGAGAAGGTGCAGCGAGCCTGCTTCGAGAGCGCCAGGATCACCGAGAAGCAGGTGGCGGCGCTCAAGCGGGATATCGATAAGGTGACGGACTACTACGACACCATACGCATCTACCAATACCCGGTGGAAGGCCGCCTCGCCGTATCCATCCTCAAGGAAAATCGCTGGAGGCGCGTCGTGGTGCGCGCGCCGGCGGAATCGCCCCGCGGCTAGACCCTAGGAGTTGCTATGCTTGACGACCTGACCATGCCTATCGCGCAGCTCAAGCGCGAGATCCTCGAGATCTGGGGGCGTCTTTGACGCCGATACCCTTCGCAGGCGCATAGCCGAGGCCGAGGCCAAGAGCTCCGAGCCGGGCTTCTGGAACGACCAGAAGCGCTCGGAGCGCGTCATGGGCGAGCTCAAGGTGCTCAGGAACCGCGTTGAGACCTGGGAAGAGCTCAAGCGCTCCATAGACGCGCTGGACGAGGTCTTCGACCTCGCCAAGGCCGAGAACGAGGCCTCCTTCGAGCCGGAGATACGCTCCACCTATACGGGGCTCCGCGACCGCTTCGACAAGGCCGTGACCCTCGAGCTCATGACAGGCGAGGCCGACAAGACAGGCGTCTTCCTGTCCATACACGCGGGCTCCGGCGGCACCGAGGCCTGCGACTGGGCAAGCATGCTCTTCCGCATGTACACCCGCTGGGCGGAGCGCCGCGGCTTTACCTACGAGGTCGTGGACATGCTCGAGGCCGAGGGCGGCATCAAGAGCGTCACCATGGAGATAGACGGGGCCTTCGCCTACGGCCACATGCGCGGCGAGGCCGGCGTCCATAGGCTCGTGCGCATCAGCCCCTTCGACGCCAACGCCCGCAGGCACACGAGCTTCGCCAGCGTCTCGGCCTTTCCCGTCATAGACGACTCCATCGACGTGACGGTCAAGCCCGACGAGATACGCATAGACACCTACCGCGCGGGCGGCGCCGGCGGCCAGAAGGTCAACAAGACCGACAGCGCGGTGCGCATAACGCACCTGGCCACGGGCATCGTAGTCACCTGCCAGAACGAGCGCAGCCAGCACAAGAACAAGGACGTGGCGATGCAAGTCCTCAAGAGCCGGCTGTACGACCTCTACCGGCAGGAGAAGGACAAGGAGAACGAGAAGTACATAGGGGACAAGAAGGAGATAGCCTGGGGCTCCCAGATACGCTCCTACGTCTTCCAGCCCTATACCATGGTCAAGGACCATAGGACGAAATTTTCAGTAGGCAACATCCAGGCCGTCATGGACGGCGACATAGACGCCTTCATCGATTCCTACCTCCACTTCCTCTGGAAGGGCGGGACGGTCCAGGCCGACGACGACGACGAGGTCTAGGCCCGTGGCTCGGCCCCGGGGGGTCCGCCCGCCCGATATCCTTGCGGCCCTGGCGCTCGCGGCCTGGGCCGCCCTCGCTCCGGCCGGGGCCGAGGAGAAGGCGCTGGTACTAGGCTTCTCGGAGCTGGCGGCGGGCGACCAGGCCCTGGGATCCCTGCCTACGGCTATCGCCTCCCAGCTGTTGCGCCGCTCGTCCTTCGCCCGCGAACGCTACGCCTCGACCGAGGAGTCCCGGTCGGTCGAGGCCAAGGCGATCGCCGCGCGCATCGAGGGCCTACGCAAGGCCGTGAGCGACGCCCGCTCGGCGCGCGACCTCAAGGCCCTGTCCGTACGCTCGCCGGCTCGTCGCGCCTCGGAGCTCAGGAGCGCGGAGGAGTCCGTAGCCAAGGCGCGCGCCGCCCTCGAGGAGGCCCTGGCCGAGGTTCGGGCTAGGGCCGCAGGCGAGCCGGGGGCCTTAGCCTCCAGCGCGACCGCGGCACCCGTAGCGCTCGCCCTATGGAAGGGACATGCGGAGGGCCGGCTCCTGCCCGTCGCCCTGGATCCGGCGGATCTATGCGCCAAGGAGGGCATAGACCTGCTCGTGCGCGGGCGCGTGAGCTCCTCGGGCGGGCTCTACGCGGTGGAGCTATCGCTCTACGTGGCCGCCCTGCGGCGAGACGCCTGGAGCGACGCCGACTACGCCTCGCGCGACGGCATCCCCGAGCTCGTCGAGGCCCTGGCCGCGCCCCTCGCGGCCGGCGTGATCGGCAAGCCCTACGCTCGGGTCTCGTTCAACGTCGCCCCCGTCGATGCCGACGTATACGTCGACGGCGTCCGCGCGCTCGAGGGATCGAGGCTGTACGTAGCGCCGGCGTCCGTGGTAGCCCAGGCCAGGGCGCGCGGCTACGAGCCCGCCTCGGTCGATCTGTCCATCGAGCCGGGCAGGGACCTGCGCGTCGACCTCGCGCTATCGCCGCTGGTATCGCCTGGCTTCGGCGTCGAGAGCGAACCGCCGGGGGCCGCCGTGTACCTGGACGGCATACGGCTCGGCTACGCGCCCCTGGCCGTGCCGGGCGCGGCCTATCCGAGGGTCATTCGCGTAGCCATGGAAGGCTACGAGACCGCGCAGGTCGTCGCCGATCCCGACAGTCCCGTAGACGACATCAAGATAGCGCTCGCGCCTTCCGCAGGAGCGAGCTTCGACGAACGCTACGACGCCAAGAAGAGCGCCTTCTATAACGCGCTCGGATGGTTCATCGTAGCCCTCCCGGTCCCTGTGCTCTCGGGCGGGCTCTTCCAGACCTACTACCAGACGATGACTGCTATCAAGGGATCGAACCCTACAGAGCAGGGGGAAATCGATCGTGCGCTAGCGCTCGATAACTATTTTTTCACCTACCAGGCGATCTTCTGGGTTTCCTCGGCCGCCACGGTAGGCTGCCTCGTCAACGCAGCCATTAAGTTGGCAGACTACCTAGGAACGGCTCGATAACAAGCTCGGAATGTATATTTTAGGAGACAGCGAATGAGATTCGGCGATAAGATCAGGAAGCTACTCGGCCTGACGGTCATGGACGACGACGACTGGGACGACCTTGCCGACCTCCTCGTCGAGGGAGACCTCGGCGCGGCCTTCGCCGACGAGACGGTGGGGCTCCTTAAGGCCGCCTGCGCCAAGGGGGGCATACGGGACGGCCGGGGCGCCCGGGAGGAGCTCAAGCGGCTCCTTTCCGGCTACGCGCGCTCGACGATCATCGAACCGCGCAAGGGCGGCCTCAACGTCGTCATGCTCCTCGGCGTCAACGGGGTCGGCAAGACCACGACCTCGGCCAAGCTGGCGCGCTACTGGCTCGATAGGGGCCTGGCGACCAAGGCCGTGCTCGCCGCCGGCGATACCTTCCGGGCGGCGGCGATAGAGCAGCTCAGGCATCACGGAGAGAAGCTAGGCATTCGCGTGGTAGCCCAGGAGCGCGGGTCGGACTCGGGCGCGGTACTCTTCGACGCCATCGAGTCGGCCCAGGCGGACGGCTCCGACCTCGTCATAGCGGATACCGCCGGGCGCATGCATACCAAGCAGAACCTGATAAAGGAACTGTCCAAGATGGACAAGATCGTGGCGGCCAAGGCCGACCCGAGCCGCTACAGGCGCCTCCTCGTGGTAGACGCGACGACTGGCCAGAACGCCCTGGCCCAGGCGGAGTCCTTCGCGGAGGCGGTGGCCATAGACGGCCTCGTGCTGACCAAGTACGACTCGAGCGCCAAGGGCGGCGTGGCCCTGGCCATAGCCAAGCGCCTGGGGCTGCCCACCGCCTTCGTCTGCGACGGCGAGCGCTACGAGGATATACGCCCCTTCGATCCCGACGCCTATCTCGACGAGTTCCTGGGGCTTCGCCCATGAGACCGCGTAGCGACGCGCGCGCGTGTGCCCTGGTAGCGCTCGCGGCCTTATCGACGGGCTTATCCGGCGGCCTCGGCGGCCCGGGTGCCTTGGGCGCCTCGCCGATCGGCGCGGCGGCAGGGGCGCCCGCCGCGAGCTACTTCGCCTCGGACGCTACCGGCGGGGAGCTCGAGGCGCGCGCCGCGCTCTCCGGGCTCGGCTACGAGCTACGCGTCGAGCGAGGGCCGTCCCGGACCCGCAGCGTCCTCTACCTCGACGGAGCCGAGATCGAGGAGACTATCTGCGCCTACGAGGGCGGCCGGCTCGTCAGCAAGGAGATACGTCGCGGCGAGCGGAAGGAGCGCCTAGAGTACCGCTACGCCGCGGACGGCCGCCCCTTGTCGATACGGGCGCCGGGCGGAGGGTCCCTGGGCGGAGACGACCCCGGGGCCTCGTCCCCGAGGCGCTGGAGCCTCGAGGACGGGCTCCTGATCCTGCGCGTCTACGGCGAGGACGGACGCCTGGCGCGCGTGGCCCGTTACGAGGGCGACGAGGCGCGGTCCGTCGAGACCCTGGGCTGGAAGGACGGCAGGCTCGAGAGCTCCCGGCTCGAGGAGGGCGACGAGTCTACCATGACCGAGTACCTGCTCGACGGCCCCGCCGCCGGTCTTCCCGCCGCCAGGCGCCGCCTCCGAGGCGGCTCCCCGGCCTCCCTGGCGCGCTTCGGCTACGACGCCGAGGGGCGCCTGGCCTCCGAGCGGATAGAGGAGGGCGGCGCCGTCGCCCTCCGGGAGTACGCCTACGACGCCGAGGGAAAGCTTCTCTCCGGTACCGAATCCTTGAACGGAGCCGTGGTCAAGGTCACTCGCTACGAGCCCGATGGGGCCCGTACGGAAGAGCTGTACGCCCACGGCGCCGCGGTGGCCCGCATCCGCTACGAGGACGGCCGCAGGGTCCGGGAGGAGATACTGAAGGGCGGGGTGGTCGTACGGACGAGGGTGTTCGAATGAGGCGTTCCGCCTGGGTGTTCTACGTGGCCCGCCGTTGGTTCAGGCCGGGCAGGCAGGCGGGACCGTCGCTGGCTCCCGCCGCCGCGGGAATAGCGGTGGGCGTGGCGGCCCTCCTCTGCGTCATCGGCGTGATGAACGGCTTCCAGATGGGCTTCATCGAGTCGGTGCTCGAGCTCGATAGCTACCACCTCCGCCTGCCTCCGAGAGATAGCCTGGCGGAGGCCCGGGCCCTTGCGGGGATCGCGCGCCGAGCCCTCGGGGATCCCGAGCCCGGCGGCTACGCGGCCGCGGTCGAGGCGGCGCTGCCCTTCGCCGACGTGCGGACGATCGTCTCGTCGCGCAGGGGCAAGACCGCGCCCCTGCGCATCAAGGTCGTCCCGGACGAGGCCCTATCCCTGGACGCCGCTCTCGCCGAGCGCCTGGAGATGCGCTCGGGCGGTTTCGGGGGAGGGCTCGTCATAGGCTCGGAGCTGGCCAGGCGCCTGGGGCTACGGGTCGGGCAGACGGTATCGGCGCTACGGGTCTCCGCCGACGAGGAGGAGGGCCTGGCCGTGGGCATGGTAGAGCTTCCGGTCGCCGGAGTCTTCCACTCGGGCTACTACGACTTCGACGCCTCGCTGGCCTTCATCGACGCCTCGAGCTCCGGCGGCCTGGCCGAGGGGGAGCCTTGGATAGTCGGGCTCAAGCTGCGGGATCGCTACGGCGACGCGCGCGCCCGTGCCGAGCTCGAGGCCCTCGGGGTAGCCGGCGCCGAGAGCTGGCGGGACTACAACCGGGCCTTCTTCGGCGCGCTCCGCATGGAGAAGACCGTCATGATGCTGCTCGTCGGCCTTATCTTCATAGTGGTGGGCGTCAACATCTTCCATTCGATGCGTAAGGCCGTCTACGGCCGCACCGAGGACATAGCGACGCTCAAGGCGCTCGGGGCCGATTCCGTCGCCGTCCGCCGCGTCTTCATGCTCGACGGGCTGGCGGCTGGCGGCGGAGGCGCCCTCGTCGGGCTGGCCTCAGGCCTAGCCCTCGCGCTCAACGTCAACGAGGTCTTCGGCCTGCTCGAGGCCGCCGCCGGGCTCGTCTACCGGGCCCTGGGCGGCGCGGGCAAGGCCATAGAGTTCTTCTCCCCGGAATACTTCTATATAGCCGACGTGCCCGTGCGCCTCGGCGTCGGCGAGACCGCCTTCATAGCGGCGTCGGGCGCCGCGGCGGCCATACTGGCGGCTCTGGCGGCCAGTTCCCGAGTCTCGAGGATACTGCCTTCGGAGGTGCTACGCGATGAGTGATGCCGTCATAGAGTGCCGCGGCCTGCGCCGGGTCTTCGAGAGCGAGGCCGAGGACCTGGAGATACTGAGGGGCGTCGACCTGGCCATAGGAGAGGGGCAGTGCGTATCCATCACGGGACCCTCCGGCTGCGGCAAGAGCACGCTCCTGTCCATCCTGGGCGGGCTCGACCGGCCGAGCTCGGGAACGGCCCTGGTGGGGGGCATAGACGTGGGGAGCGCCGACGAGCGTAGCCTTACCGAGCTGCGAGCCCGCGTCGTCGGCTTCGTATTCCAGTTCCACTACCTGCTCAAGGATTTCACCGCCCTCGAGAACGCCATGCTGCCGGCCTACATGCTGTCGGGAGATCGCAAGGCCGCCATAGCCAAGGCCCGGCCCCTCCTCGAGGCCGTGGGGCTCGGCGACCGCCTCTCCCACGTGCCGTCCAAGCTCTCGGGCGGCGAGCGCCAGCGGGTCGCGATAGCCCGCGCCCTGGTCAACGATCCCCGCATAGTCCTGGCCGACGAGCCCACGGGCAACCTGGACAGGCAGAGCGCCGCCGTGGTGGAGGACCTGCTCTTCGAGCTGGCGGCGAGCCGCGGTACCACGCTGCTCGTCGTGACCCATGACAGGGCCATGGCCGATCGGGCCGCGCGGCGCCTCGTCCTCGCGGACGGCAGGCTCGCCGAGGCCGACGGCGAGCCAGGGCCGGCGGCCGGAGGGCCCGAGGAGCCATGAAGGCCTCTCCCGTAGCCTTCGTGGCGGCGCGGCTCTTCGTCGGGCGGCGCGGCTCGCGCGACCGAAGAGCCCGCGACCAGGCGCGCAAGGCCCTGGCCGGCGCGGTGCTCAGCGTGGCCCTGAGCCTCGTGCCCCTGGTCACGGTGATGCAGGTGGCCGACGGCATGATAAACGGCATCAGCGCCCGCTACGTGGAACTCGGCACCTACCACGCGCAGGCCTGGCCCTACATGTCCTCCGACCTCAAGGCCGCCCGCGACGCGGCGGCGTCGGCCCCCGGCGTGCGCGGGGCCTGGATAGAGACCCAATCGGTCGGCGTCGCCTTCGCCGGGGGACGCCGCGAGGGAGCCGCGGTGCGCGGCGTCGAACAGGGCTTCCTGGACGACCCGGAGACGCGGCGCTACCTGGAGCTGGTGGCGGGCAGCCTGACCCTCGAGCGCCGCAACGACGCCCTCGTCGGCTCCGCCATGGCCGCCAAGCTCGGCGTCGGCCCCGGCGACGTCATCAGCCTGATATCGCTTCGCCGGGGCGACGACGGCGAGATGCTACCCAAGGTAACGCCCCTGTCGGTGCGGGGCGTCGTCTCGGCCGGCTACCGGGACCTGGACGCCCAGTGGATACTCATGCGCCAGGACTACGCGGAGCGGGCCCTGCCCAAGGAGGCGACGCGCAGCATCGTGGGCGTCAAGGCGGGAGACCCCTTCGCCGAGCCGGGCGCCGCCCGGGACGCCATAGCCGGGGTCCTGCCGCCCGGCTTCGCCGCCTATTCCTGGCGGGAGGCCGAGCGCAACCTCTTCGAGTCGCTCGCCAGCACGCGTTCCATGCTGCTCCTCATCATGGCCGTCACGGTGGCCGTGGCCGCCGTCAACGTATCGAGCGCCCTCATGACGCTGGTCCTCGAGCGAGGCCAGGAGATATCGGTCATGAAGAGCCTCGGCGCGAGGCCCCGCGACCTGGTCCGCATCTTCGCGCTCGGCGGCGCGGCCCTCGGGGCCGCCGGAGCCGTCCTCGGCTGCCTGGGCGGCATAGCGGCGAGCCTCCGCATAAACGAGATACTAGCGCTCATCGAGCGGTTCGCCAACGCCGCTCGACGCGCCCTGGCCTCGCTGTCAGGCGGCCCGCCGCCCGCGGACCGGAGGCTCCTCGATCCGGCCTACTACCTCCAGGTCATACCGGTGAGCATACGCCCGGGCGACATCGCGGCCGTGGCCCTATGCACGGTACTCCTGTCGCTCGCGGCCGCCCTAGGACCCGCCCGCCGAGCCGCCGCCCTGAGCCCGCTCGACGGCTTCCGCCGGCGATAAGGTGCATGACAAGGAGCGCTCTTCGGGGTATAGTGGCCGCGGAGCGCAAGCGCCGCTGCGCCTAGGCGCGTGGGTACCGAGGAGGACACTATGGCCAAGACAGACATCAACTACGGCGCCCAGAGCGCCGACGACAAGCTCAAGGCCCTCGAGGCCGCCCGGCTGCAGATAGAGAAGCAGTACGGCCAGGGCTCGCTCATGCAGCTCGGGAAGTACGACAACGCGCTCGGCATCGAGGCTATTCCCTCGGGCTCCATCCTTCTCGACGAGGCCCTCGGCGTCGGCGGCTACCCGCGCGGCCGCATCATAGAGATTTACGGCCCGGAATCGTCGGGCAAGACGACGCTGGCCCTGCACGCCATAGCCGAGGCGCAGAAGAAGGGCGGCATAGCGGCCTTCATAGACGCGGAGCACGCGCTCGACCCGGTCTACGCCAAGAACCTGGGCGTCAATACCGACGAGCTTTGGGTCTCGCAGCCGGACAACGGGGAGCAGGCCCTCGAGATCGCGGAGTCCCTGGTACGCTCCGGCGCCGTGGACATCATCGTGGTGGACTCGGTCGCGGCCCTCACGCCGCAGGCGGAGATCGAGGGCGACATGGGCGACGCCCACGTAGGCCTCCAGGCCAGGCTGATGAGCCAGGCGCTCCGTAAGCTCACCGGTACCTTATCCAAGTCAAAGACCATACTCATCTTCATAAACCAGATACGCATGAAGATAGGCGTGATGTTCGGCAATCCCGAGACCACGACCGGCGGCAACGCGCTCAAGTTTTACTCATCCATGCGGCTGGAGGTCCGGCGCATAGAGACGATAGAGAAGGGCGAGGACGAGGCCATAGGCAACAAGGTCAGGGTCAAGGTCGTCAAGAACAAGGTGGCGCCGCCCTTCCGCCGCGTCGAGCTGGAGATCATGTTCGGCAAGGGCATCTCGGCCTCTGGCAGCCTCGTGGACGCCGCGGTCAAGTGCGGCATAGCCGACAAGAAGGGCGCCTGGTACACCTACGGCGAGGAGAAGCTCGGCCAGGGACGCGAGAACGTCAAGGCCAACCTGGAGCAGAACCCCGACCTGGCGGCCGAGCTCGAGGCCAAGGTGCGCGCCATCTTCTTCCCCGGCAAGTCGGCCCAGGCCCCCGCCGATACCGCCAAGGGCAAGGCCAAGGCCGCGGGAACCGCCCCTGGCGGACAGCCTCCGGCTCCGGCCGCGCCCGCGCCGAACGCTGCCAGGTCCCCGGCCGCTTCCAAGCCCGAGCCCGCCAAGCCCGAGCCCGCCAAGGCCGCGCGCGCGGTGGTTCCTGCCGACGAGGACGACGGAGGGCTCTTCTGACGCCCGTCTACCTCGGGCTAGGCGCTAACGCGGGTGACAGCGAGGACACGCTCCGCAAGGCCGTTGCCGCCCTGGCGGAGGCCCTGGGCGGCGCTCGCTCTAGCTCCATCTACCGCTCGAGCCCGCTCTACGTACTCGACCAGCCTGACTTCCTCAACCTGGCCGTGGCGACCGAGACCGGGCTCGAGCCGCTCGAGCTCCTCCGGCTGACCCAGTCCATAGAGGCCCGCTTCGGCCGCGACCGCTCCAGGGAGCGCCGCAAGGGGCCCAGGCCCCTCGACATAGACGTACTCCTCTACGGCGACCTGGCCCTCGAGCTGCCGGGTCTGTCGCTGCCGCACCCGGGAATCCTGGAGCGCGCCTTCGTGCTCGAGCCCCTCCTGGAACTCGAGCCCGCGCTCGTCCACCCCGTCACGGCTCGCCCCCTGGCCGAGTACCGGCAGGCCGTGGCGGGGCAGGGGATTTACCTGCACGCCGGGCCGCCGGTATAATCGGTCACCCCATGGAAGAAACGCAGGAACCGTCCCTCGAGCCGGAACGACCGGGACGCAGCTACAGGCTCGACGACTTCGAGGGCCCCTTGGATGTGCTCCTCTTCCTCATCAAGAAGAACGAGGTCAACATCTACGACATACCGGTGGCTTCCATCACCGAGCAGTTCCTGGCCTGGCTGGCCGAGGCGGAGAACGTCGGCCTCGACGACCTGACCGAGTTCTACGGCCTGGCCGCGACGCTCCTGTACATCAAGAGCCGCATGCTGCTACCCGTGGAGATAGACCTCTCCGACGAGATAGAGGATCCCCGCCGCGACCTCGTCGAGAAGCTCATAGAGTACCAGAAGTTCAAGCGCCTGTCCGAGCTCATGGAGAAGAAGGAGCTCGAGGTCGAGTGGTCCATAGAGCGCACCAAGATGCAGCGGGCCCTGCCCTTCGGCGACGAGGAGCTGTGGGACAAGATAGACGTCTGGGACCTCCTCAAGTCCTTCTCCGGCCTCATGGGCGGCATGTCGAGCGAACGTATTATCGACATGTATGAAGAAGTATCCATAGCGGAGAAGACCGCCCTCATCCACGAGTACCTCGAGACGCGAGGCACCTTCGCCTTCGTCGACCTCATAACGAGGCCGGGCTCGACGCTGGATATCGTCTGCTCCTTCCTCGCCATACTCGAGGCCGTCAAGTACCGCATCATATCGATACACCAGCATCGCCTGTTCGGCGACATCCAGATACGCAAGCACGAAGTACGGAGACACGATGGATCTGAACCTTGATCGCGAGGCGGCCCTGCTCGAGACCATACTCTTCCTCGAGTCGGAACCCCTCGACGAGGCCGCGCTCGCTAGGATAAGCGGCCTCGGCAAGGAGGTCGTCGAGGAGGCGCTCGGGCACCTCAAGGAGGCGCTCGCGGGCGCGAGCCACGGCGTCGAGCTCACGGAGATGGGCGGCGGATGGATGATAGTCCCCAAGCGAGAGTTCTGGGAGCTCCTCA
>CAZNNA010000084.1:0-11659 GCA_964573825.1 uncultured Treponemataceae bacterium | reverse complement strand
CTCGATGCCCAGGGCCATCATGAGGTTGTACAGCTCCTCGTTCTTGTAGATGGCCGTGCGCTTGCGCGCGTGCATGTTCTCCACCTTGCCGCGGAGGCTGAAGATGGCCTGCGTCATGACGTCGCGAGAGCTGACCATGGAGCCCGTGGCCGACTGTCCCTCGGTCAGGAAGATGGTGGAGCGCTCTCCGTCGGGCCCGTCGCCCAGGTGTATCTTGCAGTCCTTGAGCTTGGGTATCTTGAGCTCTATCTTCTTGGCGGCCTCGCGGGCCTCCTTCTTGACGACGTTGAGCTCGGTCCGCAGGCGCTCGTTGGCCGCTATCTTCTCCTCCAGGCGCTTGGCGGCGGCCGGGTTGCGCCTGAGGTAGTCGTCGACGCCCCGGACGACTTCCTGGATGATCCAGGGCTTAATATCGCCGTTACCGAGCTTGTTCTTGGTCTGGCTCTCGAACATGGGATTCTTGAGCTTGACGGCTACCGCCGCGGCGAGCCCCTCGCGGACGTCCTCTCCCTTGTAGGATGCCTGGAAGAACTCGTTGACGGCCTTGAGGTAGCCCTCGCGGAAGGCCGACAGGTGTGTACCGCCGTCGGAGGTATACTGGCCGTTGACGAAGCTGAAGTACTCCTCGCCGTAGTTGTTGCTATGCGTGAACGAGAACTCTATCCTGTCGCCCTTCCAGTAGCCGGCGTCGTAGAGCACGTCGTCGCCCGTCTCGTCCTTGAGGAGGTCGAGTAGCCCGCTCTGGCTGGAGAACTCCTGGCCGTTGAGCTCCAGGGTCAGCCCCGAGTTGAGGTAGGCGTAGTGGCGCATCCGCTTCTCGACGAATTCCATGTTGTAGGCGTAGTCGCCGAAGACCTGCGGGTCGGGAGTGAACTCGACGAGGGTACCGGTCGGTTCCCGGCCCGCGCCGCCCTCTCGCTCCGACTTGAGTACGCCGCGCTCGAATACGGCCTCGAAACAGCGGCCCTCGCGGTAGGAGACGACGCGGAAGCGCTCGGACAGGGCGTTGACGGCCTTGGTGCCTACGCCGTTCAGGCCGACCGAGAACTGGAAGACGTCGTCGGAGTACTTGGCGCCCGTGTTGATGATGGAGACGCAGTCGATGACCTTCCCGAGCGGTATGCCTCGGCCCCGGTCGCGGACGGATACCGAGCCGCCCTCGAGGCTGACGCTGATGCGGTCGCCCGAGCCCATGATGAACTCGTCGACGGCGTTGTCCACGACCTCCTTCAAGAGGACGTAGATGCCGTCGTCGGGGTTGACGCCCGTACCCAGTCGGCCGATGTACATGCCCGTTCGCAGCCTGATGTGCTCGAGCGACGAGAGGGTCTTTATCTTCGATTCGTCGTACTTGGAGGATGAGCCTTTCGATGCCATAAGGGACACTATAGCACGGAATGGCCCTCTTCTAGAAGTTGCGCCGCGCCGCTAGGCCGATACCCGGTTCCGGCCCCCGTTCTTGGCCCGGTAGAGGGCCTCGTCCGCCCTGTCGACGATGCGGGCGAAGTCCTCGCCGGCGCTCGGTACGGCCGAGGCGAAGCCAACGCTGACGCTGACGACCGGCGCCACGACCGAGGCCTCGTGAGGGATGGAGAGCGCCTCCACCGCCGACCTCACGCGCTCCGCCACGAGGCGAGCGCCATCGGCGTCGGTACCCGGCAGGAGCGCGGCGAACTCCTCGCCTCCGTAGCGAGCCACCGAGTCCTGCGGCCTCTCCAGGGCGCCCTTGATAGCCGCGGCCACGGATATGAGGCACTCGTCCCCGGCCTGGTGGCCGTAGCGGTCGTTGTAGGGCTTGAAGAAGTCTATGTCAATCATGAGGGCGGCCAGGGGCTCGGCCAGGCGCGACGCTGCCTCGGAGCGGCGCGCCAGCTCGGCGTCCAGGGAACGGCGGTTCAAGAGGCCGGTAAGCCCGTCGTGGGCCGCCAGGACCTCGAGCCGCACGTTGGCGCTCTCGAGCTGGCTCTTGAGCCGCGATAGCTCGTCGACCCGGCCCTTGAGTAGGGAGCGACTCCGCGCGACGGCGATGATCCAGGCGAGGGCCACGCCTAGGGCCACGTAGGCCACGATGGCCCACCAGGCGGTCCAGGGCGCCGGCTCGACCTCTACGCGCAGCTCCGTGGCGGACTCGCCCCAGGCGCCGAGTCCGTCCGAGGCCTTGACCCTGAAGGCGTAGGAACCGCCCTTCAGGTTGGTGTAGTTGGCGTAGGAGCGCGTGCCCGAGTAGACCCAATCGTCGTCGACGCCCTCGAGCATATAGGCGTACTGGAGCCGCGACGGGTCCCCGTACTCAAGGGCGGCGAAGGACAGCGACAGGTAGTTCTCCCGCCAGCCCAGTCTGATGGACTCGGCGAACCAGGGGGCCACGCCCGTCTCGAGTTCCTTATTGAGGGCCTTGATGCTCGTGATCCTGACGGGAATGCTCGCCTTGGGCCGCTCCAGGCGATCCGGGTCTATGCGGTAGAGCGCGTTGAGCGCCCCGAAATAGAGGCTGCCGTCCCGCGCTCGGAAACGCCCGGCGGTGAACTCGCCGTAGCGGAGGCGGCTATGGTCCAGGTAGGGCCGCCAGCGTCCCGAGGCCTTATCGAGGACGGACAGGCCGGCGGTGGTCGAGGCCCAGATGGCTCCGTCCCGCCCCTCGAGCAGGGATAGGACGATGTTGGACTGGAGGCCGTCGCGCTTGGTCCAGTAGCCGAAGGAGTCGCTCGCGGCCTCGTAGCGCGCAACGCCGCCGCCGTTGGTGGCGAGCCAGAGCGTGCCCGACGAGTCGATGAGCAGGTCTCGGATGATGCTCGAGGGCAGGGAGGTAGTATCGTCGCGCGAGGACGCGTAGCGGACGAAGCGGCCGCCGCCCTCGTGCCTGCAGAGGCCGCCGTTCGTGCCGACCCAGAGCCGCCCCAGGGCGTCGTAGGCCAGGGCGTACACGAGGTTGGAGCTCGGGCTCGCCGGGTCATCCTGGATGGAAGGATAGTGGACGAAGACGCCGCGCGAGCGATCCCAGTAGTCGAGGCCCCGCGTATAGGTGGCGATCCAGAAGTTGCCGGTACCGGGTTCCTCGAGGATGTCGTAGACGACGTTATCGGCTATCGAGCCGGGATCGCCGGGATCGTGGGTCCAGCGCTCGAAGCGATCCTCGCCCTCGAGGTAGCGGGCCAGGCCGCCGTTGGTCAGCGCCCAGACGTCGCCCCTCGAGTCCTCGTATAGCTTGACGACGATATCGTTAGGCAGGCTCCGCGCGTCGCGCGGGTCGTTTCGGTAATGCCTGAAGGACGAGGCCCCCGGGTCGAGCCTGTCTAGGCCGCCGTTATAGGTGCCTATCCAGAGCCGCCCCTTGGAGTCCTCGAGCACGGCGTTGGTCTTGCCCGAGGAGCGCGAGCCGGGGGCGGATGGATCGTGCTCGTATATGGCATAGCCGGAGCCCTCCCGCACGAGGAGGGAGAAGCCGCCTCCGTTGGTGCCGACCCAGGCGTTACCGGAGCGATCCACGAGCATGGAGTAGATGGTATCGTGGGGCAGAGACCACTGCCTATCGGCGTTGCTACGGTAGCGCCGTACGTTCCCGGACGCCACGTCGAGCTCGAAGAGCCCGCCGCCCCAGGTCCCGGCCCGGACGAGGCCGGGCTCCGCGGCGTTGACGAAGTATACGCGGGTATCGGCGAGCGGATAGTCGATAGTCGCTCCGGTACGCGGATCGAATCGAGAAATTCCGTAGTTCCAGAGACCGAGCCAGAGGTAGCCCTCGTCGTCTTCCTTGATGGAGAACACGTAGTCGGAGCGAAGGGTCAGCCCGGCCCGGTAGGGCTCGAAGGAATCGCCCTCCGCGCGGTAACGGTAGAGTCCCCCGCCGCTCGTGCCTATCCAGAGCTCGCCCCGGGAGTCGCGCAGGATGGCGCGGATGATGCCGGAGGCTAGCCCGGCGCTATCGCCCGCCTTGCCGTGATCGGTCCGGATGACGCCCCGGGTGTCGGGCGTGGAGGCGGCGCGGTAATGGATGAAGCGCTCGCCGTCCATGCGGTCGAGCCCGTCGAGCGTGCCGACCCATAGTCGGCCCGACGCGTCGCGCCCTATGGACACGACGACGTCGCTGCAGAGGCTGTCCGGATCGTCGGAGTCGTGGGCCCAGGAAGAGAATCGCCCGGTCCGGGTCTCGAGGCGAGCGAGCCCCCCGTAGGTACCGAGCCAGAGCGTCTCGCCGTCGTCGTCCAGAAACATGGTCTGGATGAGGTTGTGCGGTAGCGAGGTAGGGTCGAAGGGCTCGTTCTCGTAGAGGGTGAAGAACCGGCCGTCCCAGCGATGGAGGCCTCCCTGCGTGCCTATCCATATGAAGCCCGCGTCGTCCTGGACCATTGAGGAGACGCTCGCGTTGGCGAGTCCCTCCCTCATGCCGGTATTGACGAAGCGAACCGCCTCCTCGGCGCGGCCTTCGCCGCTACCGGCGAGGAAGAGGGACAGGAACGCGAGCCTGGCGACCGAGCGGAGCGAGCGTCGGGGGCGACGAGCGTGCGGCTCGGCGCCCGCCGGCCCGGGGAGGCGCCTCATGGGCGGCAAAGCTCCATGGCTATGGCGGCGGCGAGCGCGGCGTTGTTCTTGACGAGCGCTATGTTCGATTCGAGGCTATCGCCCCCCGTGAGGTCCTTGACGCGAGCCAGGAGGAAGGGCGTTACGTCCTTTCCCCGGACGCCGCGCTCGGAAGCCTCGGACAGGGCGCGCTCGATGGCCGCCGAAATGACGTCCGAAGGCATCTCGTAGGCGGTCGGAATGGGGTTGGCTATGACGGCGCCGCCCCCGAGCCCGAGTTCCCACTGAGCGCGAATCATGCCGGCGATCGCCGAGGCCTCATCCACCCGGAGCTCGGCCTTGATGCCCGAGCGGCTCGTGTAGAAGGCGGGGAACTCGTCGCCCCGGTAGACGAGGACGGGCACGCCCTTGGTCTCCAGGTACTCCAGGGTCTTCGGAATGTCCAGGATGCTCTTGGCGCCCGCGCAGACCACCGCTACGGGAGTGCGGCCGAGTTCCTCCAGGTCGGCGGAGACGTCCATCGTGCGCTCGGCGCCCCGATGGACGCCGCCTATGCCTCCGGTGGCGAAGACGCGTATACCCGCCATGGCCGCGACAATCATGGTGGCGGCCACCGTCGTGGCGCCGTCGGCCCGGGCGGCGACGATACGGCCGATATCGCGGCGGGAAACCTTGGCCACGTTAAGGCCTCGCTTCCCGAGCAGCTCGACCTCGCCAGAGGAGAGACCGGCCTTGAGTCGTCCCCCGATGATGGCTATGGTCGCGGGGACCGCCCCCGAGGCCCTGATAACGTCCTCGACGGCCAGCGCCGTCTCGACGTTCCTCGGATACGGCATGCCGTGCGATATGATGGTGGACTCGAGGGCAACCACGGGGAGCCCCCGGGCCAGCGCGTCGCGGGTCTCGTCGCCGAGGTCAAGGTAGCTGTTCATTGCGTACTCCTTTCGCCAGTGCGGCGAGCCTATCGGCCGTCATGGCGGCCGCTACGGTATCGATGGACGTGGCGCAGAGCGAGGCGGCGGCGATGGCGCGGGCCGCCTTCTCCGGGGGCGCTAGCCGCTTGACGGTAGCCCAGGCTATGGCCGCCGTGGCGGCGTCGCCCGCTCCCGACACGTTGATCACGGGCAGGGAGAGCGGCCGGGCGAGGCCCATTCCGCCCTCGAAGGCCCATAGAAGCCCCATGGAACCGAGGGAGACGTAGGCCTCCCTGAGCCCGAGCCCCAGGAGGGCGAGGGCTGCCTCCTTGGCGGCCGCCAAGCGATCGGAATCGCCGTCCGGCGCGCTGGCCGACGCGCTAGGAAAATCACCGGGAGCGAGCTCCGGGAGCCCGAGGAGGACGCGAGCCTCGGCCAGGTTGGGCTTGACCATGGAGAATCGGCCCAGGGAGGGTATGGCGCTCACGGCCTTCGAGGCGGATACGGGGTCGAGGAGGAGCGGCTTGCCGCGCCAGCGGTAGGCGGCCGCGGCTATGGTATCGGGCGGCAGGTTAGCGTCTATGACGACGACTTCGGCCTCGTCGCCGGGGCCGTAGCGCGTAGCCAGCTCGTCGGGGCCGAAGCGGTCGAGGGCGTCCATGGCGGAGACCGCGCCGACGAGGGAACCGTCGGCGTCGAGCAGGCAGATATAGCGGGAGGTCTCCTCGTTGGGGAGTATCAGCGAACGCCCCACCTCCACGCCCAGCCTGCGGCAGCCGTCGGCGAGGTGGGCGGCCATCTCGTCGCCGCCGAAGACCGTGACGAGCTCGGTCCGCAGGCCGAGCCTGGCCGCGTTCTCCGCTATGTTGCGACCCACGCCGCCCATCGAAAGGGAAGAGTAGCCGGGATTGGAGTCGCCGGGCAGGAAGGCCCCCCGGCTCCGCGCCTGGATATCCATGTTAGCGCCCCCGTAGACAGCGACCGTCGGACTGTACTGAACCATCGCATCCTCGTTCTCGACGATATTGCCTCTCGGGCTCCGTTACGCTACAGTATACCCAGCATGTCAGGCGTCGATCAACTCTTCGATCGCTTCGGCGATCTACTTAAATCATGGGTCAACCCGGGCGACTCGGCCCCATTCTCCGAACCGCGGCGCGGCTCCGGCGATCCCTTCCTCGACGAGGCCATGGCGGAGCTGGACGCCTTCCTCGACGACGACAAGGAAGCCGAGGAGCGCCTGCGCCGCGAGCGCGAGGCCCGCGAGGCGAGGGACAGGGCCTACGGCTCCAGGGCCCGCTCCTCGACCAACTCGTCTCCCCGGGCGAACTCGGGCCCGCCGGCTAAGCTCGTGGCCGCCTATAAGACCCTGGGGCTCGCCTACGGCGCTCCCTTTACCGAGGCGAAGGCGGCCTACAAGCGCCTCCTTAAGCAGCACCACCCGGACCGGCACGGCTCGGACCCGATAGCCCAGAAGAAGGCCACCGAGACCAGCTCGCGCATCAACGACGCCTTCAGGATAATCGAGACCTGGCACGAGCGCGGTACCATAGGCGACGAATGACGAATTCCCTCAAGCCGCGGATTCCCGTTCCGATAGGTAAAGCAGAAGATCAGAGGAGGGGGAGATCGAGATGACCCAGAATCCGCTCGCAGCCTATAAGGAAACCCGTATCCGTACCGCGGGTCCCGGCCAGCTCGTCGTCATGCTCTACGAGGAAGCCGTTAAACAGTGCGACAGGGCCATCGACTTCCTAGACACCGACCTCAAGAAGAAGCCGGCGAACATCGAGAAGGTCAACCTGGCGCTCGGCAAGGTACAGGACATAGTCACCGAGCTCATGGCGAGCCTGGACTTCGAGGCCGGCGGCGATATCGCCAAGGACCTCTTCGCGCTCTACGTCTACTTCAACCGGGAGCTCACCGAGGCAAATATCGCCAAGGACGCGGGTCGGGTCAGGGCGATCCGGACGATGCTCGCCGAGCTATCCTCGGCCTGGGCCGTCGCCGCTACCAAGGCCCAGGGTCCATCCGAAGAGCGACGCTCGGGCGTCAACATAGCCGGCTAGGGCCCATGCCCTCGAACGCCCGCCTTCCCAAGGAAGAGTTCGAGGAGCGCGTAGCCGTGCTCAAGCGGTTCCGCGAGCTCCTCGTACGGCAGAGAGAGAAGTTCAGCGAGTACCTGTCCCTCCTCGATCGCCAGCGTTCGGATATTGAGTCGGGCGACGTGGACGCCCTGGTCTCGCACGTAGAGCGGGAGCAGGGCATCGTCTCGGAGATATTCGCCGTCCAGAAGGTCATAGCTCCCCTCGAGGACATGTACCGCGCCGCCTACGCGGGCTCGGAGCCCGAGGGCGTAACGGAGCTCAAGACGACGCTGGCCGAGCTCAAGGACGAGGTCGTCTCCCGCAACGCAGAGAACCGGGCCCTCCTCAAGCAGCGCATGGACATGCTCAGGCGCGAGGTCATGACTGTCGGAGGCCCCTACGCCAAGCGCAAGAGCGTCTACGCCTCCCAGGCCGAGCCTTCCGCCCTCGATATCGAGGGCTAATCGAGTACTAGCGGCGCTAGAGTACTCGCGGCGCTAGAGTACTAGCGGCGCTAGAGTACTCGCGGCATAAGGTTACTTGCGTCTGAATGGCGCTTGCGGCGCTTGCCGATCAGCGCGTATCCTAGAGCGATGGAACCGATCTTCCTCCTTGACGCCTACGGCATCATCTACCGATCCTACTTCGCCTTCGTCGGCAGGCCGCTGCGCAACCCGCGCGGGGACAACGTCTCAGCGGTCTTCGGCTTCTTCCGCAGCCTCTTCCAGCTCTGGGACCAGTACTCGCCCAAGGCCTTCGCGGCCGTCTTCGACTCGCGCGTGCCCACCTTCCGCCACGAGGCCTATCCGGAATACAAGGCCACCAGGCAGAAGACGCCCGAGGACCTCCATGCCCAGGTGCCGCTGGTTGAGGAGATACTCGGGCTCCTAGGCGTGCCCATGCTGCGGGCGGATCGATACGAGGCCGACGATCTCATAGCGGCGGCGGCCGAGCGCTGCCGGACGGAGGATCGCCCTTGCTACGTCGTCTCGGGAGACAAGGACCTCCTGCAGCTCGTGGGCGGTCCCGTCCGCGCCCTGAGGCCCGACCGCGACCAGGGCTTCGTCCTCGTGGGCCCGGCCGAGGTGGAGGCCGAATGGGGCGTACCGCCCGGGCGCATACTCGACTACCTGTCGCTGACCGGCGACGCGTCGGACAACGTTCCCGGCGTACCAGGCGTAGGCGACAAGACCGCACTCAAGCTCCTCACGGAATTCGGCTCCTTCGACGCGCTCTGGGAGCGCCTGGCGGAGGTCAGGCCCGAGGGCCTGCGGAAGCGGCTCGAGGCCGGCCGGGACTCCGCCATGCTATCCCGCGACCTCATCACCCTGGCCTACGACGCGCCGCTCGGCATAGCCTCCCTCGACGAGCTGTCGGTCGAGGCCCTCGACCGCGACGCGGCCAGCGCCGCGTTCATGCGGGAAGGCATGCGCAGCCTGGCCACGAGGCGCGTCGCCGACGGCGCCGATCGGCTCGAGGCCGACATGCCCGAGGGACTCTTCTCCCAGGCGACCTCGCGGGAGGCCAAGGAAGCCGAGCCGGCCAAGGCGCCTCGGTCCTCCGAGTCCTCCCCTCCCCACGGAGGAGCCCCGCAGGCCGACCGGCCGGCGAGCCCGCCCGAGGGACTGCCCGCCGCCTTCTCACTGCCGCCGAGCGCCGAGACGGTGACGAGCGAAGAGGCCCTGGCCCGCTGGGTCGAGCTGGCTACGCGGGCCGGCACCTTCGCCTTCGACTGCGAGACCGACTCCCTCGACGAGATGCGAACGCTGCCTGTCGGCTTCTCGCTGTCCGTCAGCCCCGAGGCCGCCTGCTACGTACCGTTGCGAGCCCCAGACGCCTCCTGCATTCCAGAGGACGCGGCTCGCCGTATCGTCGCCCCCCTCCTCGGCCGGCCCGATCTCGTCATCGTGGGCCAGAACCTGAAATTCGACATGCACGTCATGGAGAACTGGGGCGCGCCCATACGCGGCACACCCTGGGACACCATGATAGCCGCCTGGCTCGTCGACCCGGAACGAGACTCCCTTAAGCTCGAGAGCCTCGGAGAGCACTACCTGGGTTTCGGCGGGACGCCCTACGCCGACCTTGCGCCCAAGGGTACGCCTTTCTCCGAGCTACCCCTGGCCAAGGCGGCGCCCTACGGCGCCGAGGATGCCGCCATGGCCCTGCGGCTCAAGGCCGTGCTAGAGGCCGAGCTGGCCGAGAAGGGCCTGTCCGAGCTCTTCGCGGCCGTGGAGATGCCCGTGCTATCGCTCCTGGCCAGGATGGAACGCGAGGGCATCCTCGTCGACCCGGCGGCGCTCGAGGCCTTCGGCAAGGAGCTGGACGCCGAGCTCGCGGCGGTCCAGGCCGAGACCTTCGCGCTCGTCGGCCACGAGTTCAACCAGAACTCGCCTAAGCAGCTACAGGCCATCCTCTTCGAGGAACGCAAGCTGACTCCCGGCAAGAAGACCAAGACGGGCTACAGCACGGATAATTCCGTGCTCGAGGAGCTAGCGGCCGAGGACCGGGTACCGGAGCTCATCCTGCGGCACCGCTCGCTAGCCAAGCTCAAGAGCACCTACGTGGACGGGCTCCTCGAGCTCGCTGCCTCCGACCCGCGCATCCGGACCCACTTCATGCAGGCGGGCACGGCAACCGGACGCCTCTCGAGCCGAGACCCCAACCTCCAGAACATCCCGGTACGCGAGGAGGAAGGCAGGCGCATACGCAAGGCCTTCGTCGCCCCGGCCGGGCGCGTCCTCGTCTCCTCCGACTACTCGCAGATAGAGCTCGTAGTCTTCGCCCACCTATCGGGCGACGCCGAGCTGCGCAAGGCCTTCATTGAGGGCGCCGACGTGCACCGCCGTACCGCGGCGCTCATACTCGGCAAGCCCGAGGCGGAGGTCCAGCAGTCCGAGCGGCGCGCCGCCAAGACTATCAACTTCGGCGTCATCTACGGCATGGGAGCCTTTAGGCTAGCCAAGGAGCTAGGCATTCCGCGAGGCGACGCCCAGCGCTTCATAGACGCCTACTTCGCACGCTACTCGGGCGTGGCGGAGTACATCAGGGGCACCGTGGAGCGGGCCAGGGAAACCGGCTACGTGACGACCATCCTGGGCCGCAGGCGCCCGGTACGGGCCATAGCCAGCGGTAACGCCAACGAGCGCCAGGCCGCCGAGCGCGTCGCCGTCAACACGCCCATACAGGGCTCGGCCGCCGATATAGTCAAGCTAGCCATGCTCCGCGTGGACGCCCTCCTCCGAGAGCGCTTCCCCGATTGCAGGCTCCTACTCCAGGTACACGACGAGCTTATTGTGGAGGCCCCGGAGGCGACGGCTCAGGCGGTCGCCGAGGCCCTGGCCAAGGCCATGGCGGAGGCGATGGAGCTGTCCGTTCCCCTCCGCGTCGGCGTAGAGATATCTCCTACCTGGGGAGGCATGCATTGACGCTCGGACTAACCGGAGGCTATTGCGCGGGCAAGTCGACGGCCGCCCGTGCCCTGGCCTCGGACGGCTGGACGGTCATAGACGTCGACGCGCTCGGCCACGCGGCCCTGGCGGCGTCTATCGACGCGGTCGCGGCCCTGCTCGGTCCCGGAGCGCGCAAGGCAGACGGATCGCCCGATCGCCGGGCCATTGGCGCGCTCGTCTTCGCCGACCCGGCCCTCCTTGCGCGCTACGAGGCCGTCGTGCACCCGGCCATGAACGCCCTCCTCGATTCGGCCCTCGCTCGGGCGGGCGAGCGGGCCTGCGTCGACGCGGCCTTACTATACCGGCTCCCCGTCGCCTGCCGCTGCGACGCCATCATCGAGGTACGCGCGCCGCTACTCGCGCGGCTCGCCCGGGCCCGTTCCCGCGACGGTCTCGGCGCGCGGGCGGCCCTGTCTCGCATCGCCAGGCAGCGGCCGCTCTGGCGAGCGGGCAGGGCCTTCGCGGCGCGACGCCTCGTCGTCGCCAACCGCGGCGACCCCGAGGCTCTGGCCCGCGCCGCCGTCGAGGCGGCATCGCGCGCCTTAACCCTTAACCGCGCGGCCGGCCGTACCGATACTCGTAAGGAGGCGTCATCCTAGGCGCCGGTACGTGGAGGGGCCATGCCTTTAGAAACGAAGAAGGTTCTTTGGACGGTGATGTCCGTCGTCATCGTGCTGGTCGTCGCGTC
>CAZNNA010000083.1:0-11671 GCA_964573825.1 uncultured Treponemataceae bacterium | reverse complement strand
CGCGCCCACCAGGGTATGGAGCTCGTCGATGAAGAGGACCACGGAGCCGTCGGACTTCTGGACCTCCTCTATCACGGCCTTGAGCCGCTCCTCGAACTCGCCGCGGAACTTGGCGCCGGCTACCAGCGCCCCGAGGTCCAGGGCCAGGAGGCGCTTCTTCTTGAGCGAGTCGGGCACGTCGCCCGAGACGATGCGGCGGGCCAGGCCCTCGACTATGGCCGTCTTGCCTACGCCCGGCTCGCCGATGAGCACGGGATTGTTCTTGGTGCGGCGCGACAGGACCTGCATGACGCGCCTGATCTCCTCGTCGCGGCCTATCACCGGGTCGAGCTTCTCCCGGTGGGCCAGGGCCGTCAGGTCGCGGCAGTACTTCTCCAGGACGCGGTACTTCTGCTCCGCGTCCCGGTCGCTCACGCTGCGGTTGCCGCGGACGCCCTTGAGGGCCTCCAGGATGCCGGTCTTGGTGACGCCGGAGTCCTTGAGTATGGTACCCGCGGGGCCGTCGTCTCCGAGCATGGCCAGGAGTATGTGCTCGCCGGCCACGTAGTCGTCCTTGAGGGCCGCGGCCTCGGACTCGGCCTTGGCCAGGGCCTTGCCGGCGGACGGGGACAGGTAGACCTGGGCGGCGTGGCCGAAGACCTTGGGCCGCTTGGCCAGGGCCTCGTCCAGGCGGGCGAGTAGGGCGTCGGGATCCGCGCCCAGGCGCTCGAGCAGGGGCCGCACGGCCGAGCCCTCGACCTCGATGATGGCCTTGAGGAGGTGCTCGAGCTCTATCTGGGAATGATCGGCCTTCTGGGCCGCGCCGTGGGCGGCCTGGATCGCTTCCTGGGCCTTGAGCGTGAATCGTTCTTAATCCATGTCGTTCTCCGTCGCGACTTAATCTACCACGGAGGGGGCCGGGCGGCATGGCGGGGGGGCGGCCGGCCGCCCTCGGTGACAGGCCGGGTCTTTGCGGCTATACTCGGAGGCATGGGAAACAAGGCAACGGACGGAACGGGCGAGGGCAAGGTCGTGGTGATGCACGGCCTATCCACGGACGAGGCGGTGCGCGCCATGCGGGCGGTCAAGGCCGCCCTGGGCGACGAGCGGGGCATAGCCTTCGCCATGAGCACGGAGACCAACCTGGGCTGGCTCCTGTCGGACCTCGTGGAGCACGTGCTCGAGGAGCACGAGGCGATGACCGGCGGCGCCGGTACTTCTGGCGATTAGTCCTCGTCGAGCTCGGGGATGCGCTCCTTGAGGTCGCGCAGGAAGTCGTCGCCCGTATAGCCGGAGCGCAGGGCCACGAAGACGACGTTATCCTGGCCCGCTATGGTCCCCAGGACGCCGTCGAGGCCCAGGTTATCCAGGGCCAGGGCTACGGGCGCGGAGTGGCCGGAGAAGGTCTTGATGACGACGAGGCTGTCGTTCCAGTCGATGGACACGTAGCCGCGGATGAAGTCCTGGCCGTGGATCTCGCCGCGGCGCTGCAGCTCGTCGTCCGAGGGCACGGCGTAGAAGTAGCCCTCGGAGCCGGCGCCCACCTTGCTGGCCTTGAGCAGCTTGAGGTCGCGCGACAGGGTGGCCTGGGTCACGAAGATGTTATGGGACTCCAGGAGGACGAGCATCTCCTCCTGGGACTCGACGCGGTTCTCGCGGAGCAGCCTGAGAATTATCTTGAGTCTCTCGCGCCGGTTGGCGATGGACGATGCATCCTTCATTGTGGGCCTTAGTATGGCGAGCCGGGGCATTTTTGGCAAGATCGGAGCCTTTCGTACCGATAGAGTAATGAGGGGGGAAGAGCCGTCGTGATACGCCTTTGCATGAGCCCGACAGAGCCCGGGGGAGGAACGAATCCCGGCGTTTCGTTCTCCGCCGACGTGCGCAAGAACGACGGCAACATCGAGGTCACCGTGTCCGAGGACGCGATGACCGCCTTCGCCACCCTGTATCCTCCCATTGGCGACGGAGCCCCCTTGAGCCCCGACTACGCCTCGGAGATGCTCGCCCGCATGGGCGTCGTCTTCGGCGTGCTCTGGGACGAGCTATCCGAGCGGATCCTGGACGTAAACTCGGACCGCCATATCCTGCGCGACCTGGCCATAGCCAGGGGCCAGCCGGCCGTCTCCGAGCACCCGGAGCACATCGTCCTCGAGGAGCGCTTCCTGCCGGGCTTCAGGCCCGTCTCCGACGAGGAGCATACGGTAGACTGGAAGGCTCGCGGCTCGGTGGTGGTGGTCAAGAAGGGCGAGCGCATAGGCACCGTGGTGCCTCGCCGCGACGGCGTGGCCGGCCGCGACGTTATGGGGCGAGAGCTCCCCTACCCCCGCGACGCCGTCACCACCTATGCCCTCGGCAAGAACGTCGAGCGCGACGGCGACGCCATCGTGGCCAGGAGCGACGGCCGCGTCATCGTGGACGCCCAGCGCGTGCTGATAGAGGAGGTACTCGTCGTCAAGGGCGACGTGGACTACCGCGTGGGCCACGTGCTCTTCCCCGGCGACGTGGTCATAGAGGGCGGCGTCGCCTCAGGCTTCAAGGTCTACTCCGGCGGCTCCATATCCATCAAGGAGACCATGGACGCCTTCGACGTGAGCGCCAAGCGCGACCTCGTGTGCGCCCAGGGCATCATAGGCAAGGACCAGGGCCAGGTCCGCGTGGGCGGCTCCCTCAAGGCAAAATTCATAGAGAACGCCCGCATAGCCGTGCGCGGTGACGTGGAGGTACCAGGTTCCATCGTGGGCGCCCGGCTCTACACCCTGGGGCGCATAGCCATGGGCGACAAGGGGCGCATCGTGGGCGGCGAGATCTACGCCACCCACGGCGTCTCCTGCGGTTTCCTGGGCGGCGGCACGAGGCCCGCCACGATAGTCAACGTGGGCGTCGACTTCACCGTGCAGCAGAAGCTCGACCAGGCCGGCGCCGTGCTCCGCGAGCTGTCGGCCCGCCTGGCCAGGCTCCAGAACATACTCAAGACCCGCCAGGACCCCGCCCTGGAGCGCGCCCGCGCGGAGACCGACGCCAAGCTGCGCACGCTCGCGGCCAACATAGCCGAGCTCTCTAAGCGCGTCGACATCGACGAGGGCGCCTCGGTCGAGGTCAAGGGCATCGTCTACCCCGGCGTCACCGTGACCATCTGCCACATACGCGTCAGCGTGGACGAGCCCCTCAAGAAGGCCCGCTTCCGCCTGGACCGCGTGGCCAACAAGATAGTCATCGAGCGCTAGCGCTACTTCCCCTGCCCGTAGTGGTTGCGGGCGAAGTCCTGCATGGCCAGCATGTCCTCTTGGCTTATGAGCCGGGGTTTTCCTATGCTGCGCGCGAGGACGTAGACCTGGGCGGACTTCTCCACCACGTAGCAGACCTTCTTGACCGTGTCCCAGTCGGGGCCGCAGCAGACGGTGCCGTGGTTGGGTATCATCACCGCGTTGCGCCTCCCCAGGCCCTCGACCACGTGGGCGGCCAGCTCGGGGGTGCCGGGCAGGGCGTAGCCGCAGTTGACTATGCGGTCGCCCACCAGCTGGACGAAGTCCTCGCATATGCCGGGCAGGTCCTCCCCCAGGACGCCGAGCACGGCCGAGTAGGTCGGGTGGGTATGGATGACGCAGTTGACGTCCTTCCTGGCCCGCATGATGCCCAGGTGGAAGCGGTACTCTATGGTGGGCTTCCTATGCCCGTCGACGATACGCTCGTCCAGGTCGAAGACGACGATGTCGTCCTCGGCGATGGACTCGTACTTCATGCCGGAGGGCTTCACGTAGACGAGGCCGGTCTCCGGGTCCCGGATGCTCAGGTTGCCCCAGGTGCCCACGGTCAGGCGCTCGGCCAGCATCTCGCGGCCGCCGTCGGCTATCATGCGCTTGAACTCGCGCTTTATTCGGGTATCGCTCATATCGGAATGTATCCTTTCGTATACCAAGCTTGGGCTATCCGCCCCCTAATTGGCCTTCGTAGCCCCTCGTAGCCCCCTAGAGGCGGGCGACGAGGCCGCGCACCAGGGCGGAGAACTGCCCCTTGACCCGCTGGGTGATCTCGAAGACCTCGTCCTCGGTGATGGGCTGGTCGAGGACGCCGGCGGCCATGTTGCTGATGCAGGAGATGCCGGCCACGCGCATGCCGCAGTGCCTGGCCGTTATGGCCTCGGGCACGGTGGACATGCCCACGGCGTCCGCGCCCAGGGTCCTGAGCATGCGTATCTCGGCGGGCGTCTCGAAGGAGGGGCCGGTCATCCAGGCGTAGACGCCGTGGCGGACGGGCACGCCCGCGGCCTGGGCCGCCTCGTCGATGCGCGCTCGCAGCTCGCGATCGTAGAGCGTCGAGAGGTCGGGGAAGCGCGGCCCGAGGCCCTGGTCGTTGGGGCCGCGGAGCGGGTTCTGCCCGGTCATGTTGATATGGTCGGTCATCACCATGAGGTCGCCGGGCTTATAGGCCAGGTTGACGCCGCCCGAGGCGTTGGTCAGGATCAGGGTCCGTACGCCCAGGCTGCGCATGACGCGTACCGGGAAGGCTATGGCGGCCATGTCGTAGCCCTCGTAGTAGTGGAAGCGCCCGCCCATCACGATGACGTCGCGGCCCTGGAGCCGGCCCACGGTGAACACGCCCGCGTGGCCCGGCGCCGTGGACACGGGAAAGCCCGGTATGTCCTTGTACGGTATGCGCACGGCGCCCTCGACCTCGTCGGCCAGGGGGCCGAGGCCCGAGCCCAGCATGAGGGCGACGTCCGGGGCCTTGGGCACGCGCCCGAGTATGTAGTTGGCGGCGTTCCTGACCGCGTCGGCGGTAACGTCGGCGTTTGCGTTCATAAGCATCATCCTTTCCGGCCCTCGCCTTACGGCGTGAAGGAGCCGTTGCCCGTGAGCCGGGCGGCGCTCTCCTGGGCCTTGGCGCAGAGCTCGGCCTGGTCGAGCCGCGAGAGGCGCCGGTCCTCCATGAGTATCTCGCCGTCGCAGATGACCGTCTTGACGTCGGCGCCGCCGGCCGCGTAGACGAGGGCGGCGCAGGCGGAGTTCCTGGGGTAGAAGTGGGGCGCGCTCGCGTCGACGAGTATGACGTCCGCCTTCTTGCCCGGCTCCAGGCTGCCTATCTCGGCGTCCAGGCCCAGGGCGCGGGCGCCGTCTATCGTGGCCATGCGCAGGGCCCGGTAGGCGCTCACGGCCGTGGGATCCTCGGTGACGCCCTTGGCGGCGAAGGCCGCCAGGTTCATCTCCTCGAAGAGGTCCAGGTTGTTGTTGGAGGCCTGGCCGTCGGTGCCCAGGGCCACGACGAGGCCCGCCTCGAGCATGGCCTTGACCGGCGCGAAGCCGTTGGCCAGCTTCATGTTGCTGCCGGGGTTGTGGGCCACGGCCACGCCGTGCTCGCGCATGATGGCTATGTCGGCCGCGTCCACGTGGACGCAGTGGGCAGCGTAGGTGGGCCTAGTAAAGACACCCGCGTCGCGGGCCAGGGCTATGGGGCTCTTGCCGTAGGCGGCCAGGCAGTCGGCCACCTCCTTGCGGCTCTCCGACAGGTGCATGTGCATGCGCGCGCCCAGGTCGCTCGCCAGGGCGGTGGCCTTAGCGAGGTACTCGGGCGCGCAGGTGTAGACCGCGTGGGGGCCCACGTCCACGGCAATGCGCCCTCCCGCCTTTCCGTTCCAGGCGGCGTGGAAGTCGCGCGACTCGTCGAGCTTGTAGAGGTCGGAAGGGCTACCGAACACGAGGCCCCGCGTGAGGCGGGCCCGGAGCCCCGCCCTCTCGGTGGCCCGCGCCACGGCGTCCATGTTGGAGTACATGTCGGCGAAGCAGGTCACGCCGCCTCGTATCATCTCCGCCAGGCTCAGCATGGAGCCGTCGTAGACGTAGTCGTCGGTCAGCTTCTCCTCTACGGGCACGATGCGGCCGAACAGCCAGTCCCAGAACGGGAGGTCGTCGGCGTAGTGCCGCATGAGGCTCATGGCTATGTGCGTGTGGGCGTTGACGAGGCCCGGGAGCACGAGGCAGCCGGAGGCGTCGACGACGATGTCGGGCCTGAAGCCCTTGTCCCCCGCGGCCGGCGCGCCGACGAAGGCGATGCGCCCGTCCTCTAGACCCAGCTCGCCCTGGACCAGGCGCGGGGCCGTTCCGTCCATGGGCAGTATCTTGCCGCCCTTAACGAGCGTCCTCATGACGTCCTCCTCGTCGCTAGCGTCCTCATGCGAGCATCCTTTCCAGCTCGGCCAGGATGTCGGCCTCGTCCTCCAGGCCTACCGATATGCGTATCATGCTCTCGGTAAGGCCGAACTCCGCGAGGCGAGCCTTGTCGTAGCCCCGGTGGGTCATCGCCGCGGGCAGCTGCACGAGGGTCTCGCAGTCGCCCAGGGACACGGCCAGGCCGAAGAGCTCGCAGCGGTTGACGACGCGCTTGGCCTCCGCCAGGCCTCCCTTGACCTCGAAGCTCAGGATGGCGCCGAAGCCCGAGCTCTGCGAGGCCGCGACGGCGTGGCCGGGGAAGTCCGGGAGCCCGGGGTACAGGACCTGGGACACCTTGGGGTGGCCGGACAGGTAGCGCGCGACGGCCTGGGCGTTGGCCTCGTGCTGGCGCATGCGCACGCCCAGGGTCTTTAAGCCCCGGAGGAGGAGCCAGGCGTTGAAGGGGCTCAGGACGCCGCCGAACTCGCACATGTAGTCGAACTTGAGGCTCTGGACGTAGTCCTTGTCCTTCGAGATAGCAACGCCCGCCACCACGTCGCCGTGGCCGCAGATGTACTTGGTGGCGCTGTGGACCACCACGTCTATGCCCAGCTCCAGCGGGCGCTGCAGGTAGGGCGTGGCGAAGGTGTTGTCGACGACGGTCTTGAGGCCGCGAGCCTTGGCGACGGCTACGACGGCCCGTATGTCAACGATGGACAGGTTGGGGTTGCTCGGGGTCTCGAAGTATATGACCTTGACCGCCCCCGAGGCGGCGCGCTCCAGCTCCTCGGGCCGCGACAGGTCGGCCACGCGGTAGCCTATGCCGTACTTGGGCAGCACCTTGGTGACCACGCCGTGCGTCGAGCCGTAGAGGGTCCGATGCACCAGCACCTCGTCGCCGGGCCGCAGTAGGGAGAAGAGCACCGAGCTGATGGCCGCCATGCCCGAGGCGAAGGCCACGGCGCCTGAGCCGGATTCCAGGGAGGCCATGCGCTCCTCGAAGAGCCGGAGCGTGGGGTTGTTGCCACGGGTGTACACGTAGTCGTCGCTCTTGAAGCTCATCACCGCGTCTATGGCGTCGGTGTCGTCGAAGGTGAAGGTCGACGTCATGAAGATGGGCGGGTTGAGCGCGTGCTCCGGCTGGGGATGCTTGCCGCCCGCGTGTATGGCGCGGGTCGAGAAGCCTTGGTCGTCGTGGCGCATGGCGGGTTCTCCTTTGCGGTGGGCGTAGGCGGTAGCGGGAGCCGCGCCGCAACGGATCGCGGCTCCCGCCGGTAGTACGAGTATCCTAGGCGCTAGGCCCTAGGCCTTCTTGGGCATGGACTGTATGAACGAGGACACGAGGAGGCCGGCGGTGCCTATGCCCGCCACGACTATGACGCCCGCGGAGCCGACCGCGCCGCCCGAGCCGAAGCCGCTGTAGAGCAGGGTCTGGCCCACGCCGAAGGCGGCCATGAAGCCGCCCACGAGGCCGCCGAGGGTGCTGATCACCATGACGGCGGCGCCGAGCCTGGAGGCCTTGCCGGGCACGGGGATGTCCTCCTCGTCCATGATCTCGGTCCACAGCAGGTCCCACTTCTTGATGCGCGGGTACAGGATCAGCATGACCGGGATGCCGAGGACGATGGCCGGGATGGAGTTGTTGAGCGTGATGATGCTGCCGAGGGCGGCGAAGGGCACCATGCCGAGCACCTCGAGGCCCCAGGCTATGGGCAGAGCGCAGGCGGCGGCGCCCATGATGGACACGACCACGTAGGCCAGGATCTTGCGGCCGCTCTTGAGGTTGGGCTCCATGTCGTCCTTGGAGAGGAGTCCGAGGTTGATCCAGAGCTTGTAGGGCACGTAGGCGAAGAAGAAGTTGCCTACGAAGCCGAAGGTGCTCCCTATGCCCAGGGAGCCGAAGAAGTCGCCTATCAGGTTACCGATGGCGGAGCCCCAGGCGCCCGCGGGCCCGAAGAGCAGCCCCAGGACCACGGGCAGCGCGCTGGCCGGCCGGAACTCGGTGATGCCGGGGATCAGCACGAAGCCCTTGAAGGGGATCAGCAGCGCCGCGTACAGGCCCGCGCTCAAGGCGACGAGCACGACCATCTTGGTCTTCTTCCACATCGCGAATACGTCTCTCATCCGTCCGCTCCTTATGGTGACTGTATGTTCTTCGCCCCTCTAGGCGAAATCTCCCCAGGGAAAGGCCGCCCGCACGGCGCCGTAGGCTCCGTCGTCGACCTTGAGCGCTATGGCCGCCGCGAGCACGGCCAGGCTCGCCGCCAGGGCCGCCCAGTCGCGGCCCTTCATGCGTATCTCGAGCAGGTTGCTGCGCTCGCTCGCGTAGCCGAAGCCCTTGGACTCCAGGGCCATGGAGAACACGTTGGTGCCCCTGATGACCGATATCAGCGTCGGTATCATGAGGGGGGCGTACTTGCGTATGCGCTGGAAGAGCGAGCCCGAGTCCAGGTCGAGCCCGCGCGACTTCTGCGCCTGGATGATGGTGTAGCTCGTGGCTACGATCATGGGCACCAGGCGTATGGCCGTGGAGAAGGCGAAGGCGCCGCGGTACGGGACCTTGAGGCGCACGAGGCCCTCGGCTATCTCCTCTATCTTGGTGGTGGACAGGAAGACCATGCCGGCCACGATCATCAGGTTCGTCTTGATCGCTATCATGACGCCGTAGAGGAGGCCCTCCAGCGAGAAGATGAGGAAGCGATGCTCGCTCGGCCGGGCGAACGACCAGATGAAGAGCGAGAAGAGCGTTATCATGATAAGGACGACCTTGATGCGCCCGAGGTTGGCAAGCGACCTGCCCAGGGCGCCGTAGGCCACCACCAGGGCGAAGGCCGCGAGCAGGATGACGGTGTTGTTGAACATGACGCCGATGGCGAAGCTCAGGAACATGATGAAGAGCTTGGCCCGCGGGTCCAGGCGATGCACTGGCGAGTCGACGTCTACGTATAGGAACATGTCCATCACTTTCCTCCTTTGGTGCAGCGCCGCATCTCGTCCACGGACAGCACGGTCCGGCCGAGCCGGTTCCCCAGGCTCACGATGTGGGGCGTCTTGAGGAAGGACTCGTAGAGTTCCTTCTCGCGGGCGAAGACCCGCCGGGTCCGGCCGTCCATCATGACGCGGCCGTCCTTGACCGCCACCACGCGGTGGGCGTACTCGGCCACCACCCACATGGTGTGGGTGATCATGACGATGGTGTGGCCGGCCTCGTTGAGCCTGCGTATCAGCTCCATCATGGTGCGCTGCTCGGAGTAGTCGAGGCCCGTCGTGGGCTCGTCCAGGATGATGATGCCCGGCCGCGCCGACAGTATGGAGGCCACCGCCACGCGCTGGCGCTCGCCCTTAGAGAGCGAGAAGGGATCCTTCTCCTCGTAGCCCTCGAGGCCGACGGCGGCCAGGGCCTCGGTCACGCGTTCCTTGACCTCGGCCTCGGGGCAGCCGCGTATCTTGGGGCTGAAGGCTATCTCGTCGTAGACCGTGTCGGCGAAGATCTGGTGGTCGGGGTTCTGGAAGACGTAGCCGATCTCCTTGCCTATCTCGAAGATCGAGTGCTCGCGCGTGTCGAGGCCCTTGACGGCCACCGAGCCCTCGGTCGGCGAGAGGAGGCCGTTCAGGTGCTTGACGAGCGTCGTCTTGCCCGAGCCGTTGTGCCCGAGTATGGCCACGAACTCGCGCTCTCGTATAGACAGGCTCACGCCGTCCACCGCCCGGTTGCCGTTCGGGTAGACGTGCGACAGGTCCTTCACCTCGACGACGACGTCCCCGTAGGACGCCTCGCGCTCGTCGTCGGCCGCCAGGATGGCGGCGTAGGCGGCCTCGTCGACCGATAGGCCCCTGGCCTTGAAGAAGGCCTCGCCCTCCTCGGGCAGGAGGGGCAGCTCGGCCGGGGGGCAGGCCACGGCGGAGGCGAAGAAGGCGGGCAGCTGGAGCGGCATGATGCCGAGGCCGTCTATGAAGGCCACGTCGCGCAACAGTTCGGCGGGCTTGCCCTGGCGGACGATGCGGCCGCCCCGCATGAGCACCAGGCGGTCGGCGTGCAGGGCCTCCTCGGTCTCGTGCTCTATGATGACGAGGGTAAAGGCGCCGCCCTCGTGGAGCTCCTTGGCTATGGTGAAGATGCCGAGCTTGCCCACGGGGTCCAGGTCGGTGGTCGGCTCGTCCATGCATATGACGTCGGGATAGGTGGCCAGCACCGAGCCTATGGCCAGGCGCTGCTTCTGCCCGCCCGAGAGGGTGGCCGGCTGGCGGCCCTCGAAGCCCTCGAGCTTGATGGTCTTGAGGACGCGGGCTATGCGCTGCCGTATCTCGCCGCGCTCAACGCCGAAGTTCTCCGGCCCGAAGGCTATCTCCAGGTTGACGTTGGTGGAGAAGAGCTGGGCCTCGAAGTCCTGGAAGACGAGGCCCACGTCGCCGGCCATGCGGCTGACCTGGGTCTTGCCCGCCTCCTTGCCGTTGACGAGCACGGTACCCTCGTACGTGCCGCGTATGAAGCCCGGAATAAGTCCGTTGAGGCTATTGGCCAGCGTCGACTTGCCGGCGCCGCTCGGGCCCATCACCACGACGAACTCGCCGCGGGCTATGGACAGGTCGATGCCGTCCACGGCCTTGGCCTCGCCGCCGCGGTAGGTGAACGAGAGGCCCTTGATATCGACGGCCGGGCCGGAGGCGCGGGCAGCGCCGCCCGGGTTACCGGGGCCCGCGGACGACTCGGTCTCCCTCATGGTTCCCTCCCCCGCCCCGCTCACCGGAGCCTCGCTATGGATTCGCTATAGGGCGGCCTCAGTATGCCCCTCTCGGTGACTATGGCGGCGATATGCTCCGCGGGCGTCACGTCGAAGGCGGGATTATAGACCGCTATGCCCTCGGGCGCCACCCTCGTTCCCTCTATCGTCGTCACCTCGTCGGGCGAGCGCTCCTCTATCTCTATGGAGGCTCCCGAGGGGCAGTCGAAGTCTATGGTGGACACGGGCGCGGCCACGTAGAAGGGCACGCCGTAGCGCACCGCCGCGAGGGAGGCGCCGAAGGTGCCTATCTTATTGGCCGTTTCGCCGTTGGCCGCTATGCGGTCGGCGCCTACAATGACGAGGTCTATCTTGCCGTCCCTTAGGAGCGTGGCCGCGACGCCGTCGGCTATCAGGGTGCCGGGTATGCCCTCCTGGACCAGCTCCCAGGCGGTGAGCCGCGCTCCTTGAAGGCGGGGGCGGGTCTCGTCGGCGTAGACCGATACGCCGAGGCCCGCGCGGTGCGCGGCCTTGATGACGCCCAGGGCTGTCCCGAGGCCCGGTACGGCCAGGGAGCCGGTGTTGCAGTGCGTGAGGATGCGCGCGCCCCTGGGCACGAGCTCGAGGCCGTGGGCGGAGAGGCGCTCGCTCTTGTCCACGTCCTCGCGGAGGATGGCGTCGGCCTCGGCCTTGAGCGCCCGGTAGGCGGCGTCGGGGTCGGCGGCGTCGAGCCCGGAGAAGAGCCTCCTCATGCGCGCTATGGCCCACATGAGGTTGACGGCGGTCGGCCGCGTCCGACCAAGCCGGTCGATCGCGGCGTCGAGG
>CAZNNA010000082.1:0-11791 GCA_964573825.1 uncultured Treponemataceae bacterium | reverse complement strand
ACCGCTACCACGCGCCGTGGAGCACCGGCGCTTGCGTTTCAGGCGCAACAACCTTCGGGGAACTAAATTCAGTTGACTTTAGGGGAAAGTCGTGGTACCTAAAGATAAAACGGTTTAGCAAGGTGTCATCCATGGAACGTATCGATATCAAGGGCATAGCCAAGGAAGCCAACGTCTCGGCCACCCTCGTGTCGCAGGTCCTGAACCGAAGGAACGTCCGAGTCTCCGAAGAGACGCGTAACCGCATCCTCGAGGTGGCCTCCCGGTACGACTACGTTCCCAACCGCCTTGCCGCGGCTCTTAAGCTCAAGAAGACCAATACGATAGCCATTATCGTTCCGTTCACGTCGCTCGGGTTCTTCTCGGAACTCATCTACCACATCGAGGCGCGCGCCATGGATCGAGGCTATAACACCCTCGTCCTCAATACCTTCGGCGACGAGGGTAAGGAAGCCTCGGCGCTCCAGTTCTACCGATCTCAGCTCGCTGATGGATACCTCGTCGCTGCGCAGAATAGCGAGGCGAACAAGGCCATCCTGCGGCGCATGAATGACGAACGAGTACCCTTGGCCTTCATCGATCGCTATGTCGACGACATTGCCGCCCCCGTCGTCTCGTCGAACCACGAGTCCGTGGCTCGCGGACTGACGGCTTCCCTGCTAGCGGAAGGCCGGAGGAACGTAGCCTTCCTACTGCGTAGCAACGAGCCGGCCAATACTACCATGCGCTCGAGGCTCGCGGGCTACGAGCGAGCCATGCGCGAGGCCGGGCTCGAGCCGAGCGTCGTGTCGTTCGAGTACCGGGGCGGCGGGAAGTCGGACCTGCCCGATAGGCTGCTAACGATACCGAGGCCCGACGGGCTCTTCGTACACTCGGGCTTCTATATGCCGCTGACGTTGGACGCCTGCGGACGGCTGGGCTACGGGCAGGACATGCCGAGGCTCGTCACCGTAGACGGCTTCCATATTGCCTTCGATTACCCGGAGGCGGAACGGCTCTTTTCCATGCTGCGCGGCAAGGTCAGCGTAGCCGTCCAAGATACCGAGGCTATAGCCGAGCGAGCCGTCGAGCGCGTCCTGGCTCTTATCGATGGACCTTGTAGGGCCGAGGAGCCGAATGGCGGCCCGGAAGCGATCCCCGCGGGCGATGACTCTATCGCGACTAAGATTCAAGAGTTATAGGTACTTAGCAAAGGCGATGCGCGGCCGATGGCGGCCGCTATCGATACATGTAGAAGCAGAGGAGGCCTAGATGAAACGAATCGCATGGGCGTTCGTACTGATCGCATCGATCGCGGCGCCGGTCTTCGGGCAGGCCAAGCAAGGATCGACGCTGGAGGCGGTGCGTAAGCGAGGCTACGTGATCGCCGGCGTCAACTCGTCCAACGCGGGGTGGGCGTACCTGAAGCCATCCGGAGCCTACGAGGGCTTCGAGATAGAGTTGGCTCGCGCCGTGGCTACGGCCGTCTTCGGTAACCCGAGCAAGGTGCAGTTCCGGCCGCTGACTTCCAAGGAGCGCTTCACGGCGCTGCAGACCGGCGAGATAGACTTCCTCGTCCGTACGGCCACGCACACGCTGACGAGGGATACCGACCTAGCCCTCAACTTCACTTCGCCCTACTTCTACGACGGCCAGTCCTTCCTGGTCCGTAAGGATTCGGGCGTTAAGCGCGTCGAGGATCTCGACGGCGCCACCATAGCGGTGCTCACGGGCTCGACCGGCGAGATCACGCTATCGGACATCATGGCCTCCAAGGGGCTCAAGTATAAGCCGCTCCTCTTCGAAAGCCTCGAGGAGCTCAAGAACGCCTTCTTCGCGGGGCGGGCCGACGCCTGGACCAGCGATAAGTCGAGCCTAGCCGCGACCGCGAGCACCTACCCGAACGCCGCCGACTACGTCACCCTGGAGGCGACCGTGTCCAAGGAGCCGCTCGGAATGGCCGTCAGGCACGGCGACGACCAGTGGCTCGACATCGTGCAGTGGACCCTGAACGCCCTCTTCTTCGCAGAGGAGAAGGGCATCACCCGGGCTAACGTCGATAAGGTAAAGGCCTCGACCAAGGACCCGGAGACCCTGGCCTTCCTCGGAGCGCGTGACGCGCTTGGAGCTAAGCTCGGGCTCTCTCCCGCGTGGGCCTACGACATAGTCAAGCAGGTGGGTAGCTACGAGGAGATCTTTAATCGACACCTCGGCCCCGGCACCGTCTTCAACATCACCCGAGGCCTGAGCGTACCCTGGACTAAGGGCGGCCTCCTGTATTCTCCTCCGTTCAAATGATCCATGGCCCCCGTTCGCTCTAGGGCGGGGGCTTACTACCCTTTCATCACAAGCCAAGGATGTAGCCGATGAAATCACTACCTCGCCCGGTAGACGGCGGATGCCTGTCGGACGAACGCGTCAGGAAGCTAATGCAGCAGGCGCTCTTCCTAGCCGCCATCATGGCCGTGCTCGCCGTGGCTGCGGGCAACGTCGTACGGGCCCTGGCCGAGCGCGGCATGGAGCCTTCCTTCGGCTTCCTCAGGCTATCGAGCGGCATCACCGTCGGCGAGACGCTCATCGCCTTCGACAGCTCGAGCAGCAACCTACGGGCCCTGGCCGTGGGGCTCCTCAACACGCTATCGGTGGCGATCCTCGTCATAGCCTGCTCGAGCGCCTTCGGGCTCTTCGTGGCACTGTGCCGCATATCCTCCAACTGGCTCGTGAGCCGCATAGCCAAGGCCTACATCGAGGTCATCCGCAACATCCCGCTCCTCATGCTGCTCCTTATCTGGTACCGAGCCTTCTTCCTGCGCCTGCCGGGCATCAAGAACTCCCTCATGCTGGGCAAGGCCGTCGCCGAGGACGGCGCCGTGAGCGCGCGCCTCATCCTCAGCAATCGGGGTCTATACCTAGCCTGCCCGGTGCCCACGGAGCACTTCGGTCCCTATAAGGCCGTCCTCCTGGCCGCCGCCGTCGTCGCGGCCATAGTCTACGCGGCGCTGGCCTTCCGCTCGCGGCGCAGCGGCCGCGCCGCCGCCAAGGGCGCCTGGGCCGCCCTCTGCTTCCTCGCCGTAGCGCTCGGCGGCCTCGTCCTCATGGCGGGCCGGAGCCCGCTGCGCATGGACGTACCCAGGCTCGGCCGCTTCAACGCCTCGGGCGGCCTTCACCTATCGTCCGAATGGTTCAGCCTCTTCTCGGGCCTCGTCCTCTATACCTCGGCCTACGTCGCCGAGGCCTTCCGCGCCGGCATCCAGGGCGTGCCGAAGGGCCAGCTCGAGGCCGCGCGCGCCCTGGGCCTCGGGCGGCTCAGGGCCATTCGCCTGGTGGTCCTGCCGCAGGCCAGGATCGTGGCCATACCGCCGCTCACGAGCATCTTCCTCGGCGTCGCCAAGAATACCTCGCTCGGCGTGGCCATAGGCTTTCCCGACCTCTTCAGCATCACCGGCACCGTCATCAACCAGACGGGACGCGCGCTCGAGATGATACTCATCGCCATGGCCATCTACCTAGCCCTGAGCCTGGCCACCTCGGCCGTCATGAACGTCTATAACGAGCGCGCGCGGCTCGTGGAACGATAGGGAGGACCCATGCGCAAGGCATTCAACTGGGCCCGGGCCAATCTTTTCGGCTCGCCCCTCGACGCGGCCCTCACCCTGCTCGCGGCCTGGGTCGTCGCCGCGCTCGTCGCCAAGGGACTCGTACCGGCCCTGGCCCTCGACTGGTCGGTCATCGGCGTCAACCTCAAGCTGATGATGACGGGCTCCTATCCGGCCGAGGAGCTGTGGCGCGTCTGGCTCTCCGCTCTCTACGCCGCCCTCGCCGGGGGCGTCTCCCTCGGCCTGGCTTCGAGGCGGCCGAGAGCCCTGGGTATCATCCTAGCGGGCCAGGGCCTGCTCCTCCTATCGCCGCTGGGGACCGGTCCAAAGGCTTGGATAGCAGCCTCCATCGCGCTCACGGCCGGAGGCTTCCTCCTGGCCCGATCCCTCGGCGTTTCTCGGGGGCGCAAGGCCGTGGCCGCCCTCGTGGCCGGCCTGTGGCTCGCCTTCCTGCCCGTCGCCTTCTTCCTGGCCCGGGGCTGCACCGAGCCCGGGGGTATCCTGCCGGTCGTGGAGACGAACCATTGGGGCGGGCTCCTCCTCACCCTCATGGTCGCGCTTACCTCTATAGCGCTGTCCTTTCCCCTGGGCCTCGCACTGGCCCTGGGCCGGCGCTCGACGCTGCCCCTGGTCAAGGCGGCCTCGGTCTTCTTCATCGAGACGGTCAGGGGCGTGCCTCTCATCACTATACTGTTCATAGCCTACCTGATAGTCCCCCTGGCCCTGCCGCCCGCCCTCAACCCGAGCGTCTTCATCCGGGCCATGATAGGCGTCGTGGCCTTCCACGCGGCCTACATGGCCGAGAACTTCCGCGGCGGCCTCCAGGGCATCCCGCGGACGCAGTACGAGGCGGCCGCCTCTCTGGGGCTCGGCAAGGGCAAGACCATGCTCCTCGTCGTCCTGCCCCAGGTCCTCAAGCGCATGATACCCGTGCTCGTCGGTAGCTTTACCGGGGCTCTCAAGGATACGAGCCTGGTATCCATCATCGGGCTCCTGGATATGATAGGCATATCGTCGGCCATAGCGTCCAACCCGGAGTACATGGACGCCAGTCCCCAGGTGCTCCTCTTCATGGCGGCGATATACTTCGCGCTCTGCTACGGCATCTCGGGCGCCAGCGGCGCCCTCGAGCGGCGGCTATCCGCCGGCTCCAACACGGTAGGAGGTAGGTGATGGCTCAGGCCGACAGGGAACTGATCATACGGTGCGCCGACGTCCATAAATGGTACGGCCCGGACTTCGAGGTCCTGAAGGGCGTCTCCCACGACTTCTACCGAGGCGAGGTCACGGTCGTCATTGGCCCCTCGGGCTCGGGCAAGTCTACCTTCGTGCGGACCATCAACGGGCTCGAGGAGCACCAGTCGGGCAGCATCGTGGTGGACGGCGTCGAGCTCAACCATAACCTGCGCAACCTCCACGAGATACGCGGGCGCTGCGGCATGGTCTTCCAGAGCTTCAACCTCTTTCCCCACCTGAGCGTGCTGGCCAACGTCACCCTGGCCCCGCTCTGGGTCAAGAAGGCCGCCAAGGCCGAGGCCGAGGAGCGAGCCTACGAGCTCCTGGCCCGCGTAGGCATGGAGGCCCACGCGAGGAAGTACCCCGGCCAGCTCTCAGGCGGCGAGCAGCAGCGAGTCGCCATCGCGCGCTCCCTGGCCATGGAGCCGGAGATCATGCTCTTCGACGAGCCGACCTCGGCGCTGGACCCGGAGATGATCAAGGAGGTGCTGGACGTGATGACGGAGCTGGCCGACTCGCGCATGACCCTCGTCGTCATCACCCACGAGCTGGGCTTCGCCAAGGCCGTAGCCGACGAGATACTTTTCTTCGATAAGGGTAAGATAGTCGAGAAGGGGAGCCCCGAGGCCTTCTTCGGCGATCCCAAGGAGGAGCGCACCCGGCTCTTCCTATCGCAGATACTGCACCACTAAGGAAACGGCGCGCCATGGCGCGCGAGGAGAGAAGAATGAACGGCCGAGGAGATTGCATCGCCATAGCCCACCGGGGCTACCGGGGCGTGGCGCCGGAGAACACCATGGCCGCCGCGAGGCGGGGGCTGGAATCGGGGGCGCCCTGGTGGGAGCTCGACGTAGCCGCGAGCGCCGACGGCGAGCTCGTGGTCCTGCACGACGACAGCCTCGCGCGTACGACCGACGCCCGCGAGCGCTTCCCCTCGCGCGCGCCCTGGAGCGTCTACGACTTCTCGTCGGCGGAGCTCGCGACGCTCGACGCCGGCTCCTGGTTCGAGCGCGACGATCCCTTCGGTACCGTCGCCTCCGGCCTCGTGGGCGCGTCCGAGCTGGCCGGTTACCGGGGGCTCCGCGTGCCGACCCTAGCCGAGGCCCTCGAGTTCACCGCGGGCTCGGGCTGGAGCGTCAACGTGGAGATCAAGGACGCCTCCGGCCGGCCCTGCGACGCCTGGCTGCCCGAGCGCGTGGCCGAGGCCGTCGCGGCGGCCGGACTGGCCGGTCGCTGCCTGGTATCGTCGTTCAACCATTCGTACCTGGAGCGGGTCAAGGCCGCGAGGCCGGAGCTCCCGACGGGAGCCTTGGTCGACGACGCGCCCTCCGACCCCGCGGCGCTCCTTAGGAGACTCGGCGCCGCTTCCCTCAACCCTGGCCTCGCGAGCCTGTCGCGCCGCGCCGTCGAGGAGACCCGGGCCGCCGGTTACGCCGTCTACGTCTGGACCGTCAACGACGAGGCCGACATGCGCCGTCTCGTCGACTGGGGCGCGAGCGGGCTCTTCACCGACTTCCCCGACCGACTCCTCCGCGTCCTGGGCGGCGAGGCCTAGGACGCCTAGCCTCCTGGCGCCGGACCGCGGCCGGGCGACCTAGCGCTCCTCGGTCATCCTAGCGCTCCTCGTAGCCCCCGGCGAAGTCCTGGACGCAGATGGTCCGGTACTTGGGATGGGGGCCGTAGGCTATGCCTACGGTGAGGAAGTCAGGGTTGAAGATGTTGGTCCGGTGACCGCGGCCGGGCACGCCGTCGTCCACGATGAGCTGGATGACCACGTCCCGGGCCGACTCCGCTCCGTAGGCTATGTTCTCGCCTATGGTACGCTTCCAGGTACCGTAGCGCTCCACTCGCTGGCGCATGGTCGAGCGGTCGGAGCCGGTGTGCCCCGTCTGGCCCGTCCTGCCCTGGTCGGCCGCGTGGTCGGCCGCGGCCCTGGACAGGCCCGCCGAAAGGCTCAGGCGGGGCAGGGGGGCCTGCCGCTCCAGGAAGGCAATGGCCTCGTCCACGGCCGGGGCTCCCTCGTTGAGCACTACGGTGATCTCGCCGGGGCGCTCGAGGTACTTGCCTCGTATGAGCTTCTTATAATCGCGCAGGAATCCCGCGAAGCGACGCGGGTCGCTCCTGGCTATGTTGAGTTCGGCGAGTATGGCCTCGGGCATGCTGGCGGACGGGCTAGCCGACGCTGATGCTGCCTCCGTGCCGCCCGTCGCTCCGCCAGAGCCGGGAGAGCCGGGAGAGCCGGGAGAGCCTGCGCCCGGGGAGGCGACGCCGACCGGCGGCGTCGACCATTCGGTGGCCCCGGGCGCGGTTGCGGCGGGGGCCTTGGGCCTATACGCGGAGAAGAGCGCCTTGACGGCCTCGCGCGGGTCCTCGAGCCGCCCGAGGCGGTACGCCGCTATGGCGCCGCCGGGAGCCACGAAGATCCAGGCCGGCGCGGCCGGGCTCCCGAGCGCCCTTATGGCGTCTGCGGCGCCGGCGGCCGCGCGGGACTCGTCCAGGCCGGCGCTGGCGGCGAGCCTCCGCAGCCGGGCCTCCGACTCGGCGCTCACTACGACGATGCGGGCGCCCGGCACGCTCTTGAGGAGGCTCGCCGCCGTGGCCAGGCCCTCGCCCGCGGGGTCGGAGGCCTGCGACCAGACGTGGAACAATCCGGCCGCCTCGGCGCCCACGGCGGCGCTCAAGGCGGCGCCCGATAGCGTCTTGGCCTCGAACGGGCCTAGCCGCTTGCCGCTCGTCCGCGAGAAGCCGGCCCAGACGGCCGCCTCGGGCAGGGCCTGGGCCAGGGCGGGCAGCGACGCCGCCATGAAGGCCAGGATAAGCGCTAGGGTTCGCGTGGTTCGTACCGTCGTGGTTCGTACCGTCATGGTATCTCCCGCGGCCAGGGCTCGGGCCCCGTCCGCGATGCCTAGTATATCCTACGAGACCCCGTCGGTACATCCTTTGCCACTATCTTTCTCGCCGTCTCCGCCTTGGCGCGCCGAGGGCAAGCTAAGGAGCGCAGGAGCGTACCATTGTTCGAGGAACTACACATAGCCAACGAGGCCATCGTCAGTACGTCCTTAGCCCATTTTTTTTCGCCGGAGACGCCGAGGTGCGCCGTAGGCAACTCTAAGAACGCAGTGGCGCACCAATGTTCGGGGAACTACATTTTTGTTGACAGCGATGGCGGCCAAAGGGTTAAATCAAGTACCATCCCTCAACCCGTTAGGAGGCCCCTCGCATGGCCGACCTTCGCAACAGCCCCTTCCTCTTCGCCGTGGGCGCCTTCGTGGCCCTCTTCGTCACCGTCCAGAGCCTCGTCTTCATCCGCGGCGCCTGGAGGGAAGGCCGCAGGCTCGGCCTGTCGCCGGCCGTCATGAAGAAGGCCCTCGTAGGCTCGGGCCTCTTCTCCATCGTCCCGTCGACGGCCATCCTCCTGGCCGTCCTCACCCTCGCGGGCGCCCTGGGCCTGCCCCTGCCGTGGATACGCCTCTCGGTCGTGGGCGCCATCACCTACGAGCTACCGGCGGCCGAGACCGCCGCCCAGGCCTTCGGCGCCTCCATCAAGGCGCCTATCGTCGATCCCACGGTCTTCTCGGCCGTGGCCTGGGCCATGTCGCTGGGCTCCGTCTTCGCCATGATACTCATCGCCTTCTTCGCCAAGGGCATACAGTCCGGTATCCACAAGGCGCAGATCAAGGACACCAAGTGGTCCGGCCTCCTCATCAGCGCCATGTTCATGGGCCTCATCTCCGCCTTCCTCGGGAGCGCCCTGGGCGGCGGGCTCGTGTCCATCCTGGCCCTCCTCACCTCCGCCGCCTGCATGGCGGGCTTCGGCCTCCTCGTTAAGAAGGCCGGCCTCAAGGCCCTGGAGAACTTCGCCATGCCCGTCAGCATGATAGCCGGCATGGCCGCGGCCGCCGCCTATTCGCTCTCGACCGCCGGAGGCGCCCTATGAAGAGCTACGACGAGACCATACACCGCAACGGACGCATCTGGATGGCGCTGGCCATACTCATCACCCAAGGCGTGCCCCTGGCCATCTCCCTGCGCTTCGGCGTCTGGCCGCCTTTCTCCAAGCTGCTGGCAGGGCTCCTGCCTACCATCATGGTCTTCTGGCCCATAGCCGTCGTCGAGGTACTCACCTTCACCCCCATGCTCGGCTCGGGCGGCACCTACCTCGGCTTCGTCACCGGAAACTTAAGCAACCTCAAGGTTCCCGCGGCCATCAACGCCATGCAGCAGGCCGGCGTCGAGCCCTCCACCAAGGAAGGCGAGGTCGTCTCCACCCTCGCCATAGGCGCCAGCTCCCTCGTCACCAACCTGGTGCTGGTCCTCGGGGTCCTCCTCATGGCCTACCTCCTTCCGGTCCTCGAGTCGCCTGCCCTGAAGCCGGCCTTCGCCAACCTCCTGCCGTCGCTCTTCGGCGCCCTGGGCGTCGTCTTCATATCGCGCAACTGGAAGATATCGGTCGCCCCCATTCTCCTCATGGCCGGCCTCTTCATCGCCATGCCGACCCTACCCGTGGGCATACTCATACCCGCCGGGGCCCTCGTCTCCATAGGCGTAGCCAGGATCCTGTATAAGAAGGAACTCCTATGACAGCCATCGTACTCCTGGCGGCCCTGGCCGCCTGCGTCCTTATCATCCTCGGGCGCGCCGTCGCCATGAAGGCCAAGCCGGCCGCCGCCGGAAGCAAAGCCGGCCAGTCCAGCGCCGCTCCCGAGCCGCTCCTCCCCGTGGACGCCGACGGCGCCGCCCGCCGCCTGTCCGCCCTCATCCGGAAGCGTACCGTCTCAAGCCGCCAGGCCGACGGCTGGGACCCCGCCGAGTTCGAGGCCTTCAGGCGCCTCCTCCCCGAGCTGTACCCGGCGGCGCACGAGGCCATGAGCCTCGAGCTCGTGGGCGGCCACGCCATGCTCTACCGCTGGAAGGGCAGGGACCCGAGCGAGCCGCTCTTCCTCCTGTCGCACTACGACGTCGTCCCCGCAGGCGATACGGGCTGGGAACGCCCGCCCTTCTCCGGCGACATCCACGACGGTAAGGTCTGGGGCCGCGGCGCCATCGATACCAAGTGCACCCTGGTCTGCGCCTTCGAGGCCGTCGAGGCCTTGGCCAAGGAGGGCTTCACCCCCGAGCGCGACGTCTACCTGGCCTTCGGGCACAACGAGGAGACAGGCGGCGACGGCGCCCCGTCCATCGTGGCCCGCCTGGCGGAGCTCGGGGTCAAGCCCGGGCTCGTCCTGGACGAGGGCGGAGCCGTGGTCGACGGCGTCTTCCCCGGCGTCTCCCGGAGCCTGGCCATGGTCGGCGTCGCCGAGAAGGGCGTCACCGACATAGAGCTATCGGTCAAGAGCTCGGGCGGGCACTCCTCGACGCCGCCCAACAAGGGCGCCTCCTGGCGACTCGCCCGCGCCATCATGCGCCTCGAGGCCAAGCCGTTCCGCTCGGGCTTCCCCGACGCCACCCGCGCGATGTTCCGGCGCCTCGGGCCACACGCCGGGCTCGGGCTCCGCGTCGTCTTCGCCAACCTCGGGCTCTTCGAGCCGCTCCTCCTCCGCGCCTTCGCCTCCGCCGGCGGCGAGCTCGCCGCCATGGCCCGCACCACCTCGGCCGTCACCATGCTCGAGGGCTCCCCCGCGGCCAACGTGCTCCCCGCCGTCGCCAAGGCCGTCGTCAACGTGCGCATCGCCATAGGCCAGAGCGTCGAGAGCGTCGTCGAGCACATGAGGCGCGTCATAGACGACCCCCTCGTCGAGCTCCGCGTCCTCCTCCCCGGCGAGCCTTCCCCGGTCTCCGAGCTATCCGGCCCCCGCTTCGCCGACCTCGAGGCCACCATAGCCGAGGTCTACCCCGACGCCGTCGTCACGCCCTACGTCGTCATGGGCGGCACCGACGCCCGCCACTACGCCCGCGCCTCCAGCACCGTCTACCGCTTCTCGCCCTTCACCCTATCCAAGGCCGAGCGCGCCAGCATGCACGCCGTCAACGAGGCCATCCCCGTGGCCTCCCTGGCCAAGGGCGTCGAGTTCTACCTGCGCCTCGTGAGGAGGGTGGGGGGAAGAAGAAGTAGCTCGTAGGAATAAGGAATAGGAATCCAGAATCCAGTAGCCAGTAGCCAGTAGCCAGTAGGGAAGACGCGAGGGCTACTGCTTCATAGGTTCCGGGGGGCGCCAGGCGCCCTCGTACCGGCGGGGCGGACGGACGCGCCCCCCGCCGCGGGCTTCCGCCGCCTTCCGGGCGGCGGCGATCCCGCGGCTCCCCGGGAAGAAGAAGTAGTAAGTAGGAAGAAGAAGTCGGTAGTCGGTAGTCAGTAGCCAGAAGGGAAGACGTGTGGGCTGAGGTATTATAGTCGAACTGAAACTACATACTGGATACTTTCTCCGCTCATCACCCTCGCGCTCCCATACTCCACACCGTTCTCTTGCGCTCGAAGGTTTGGAAGATTCTAACTATCTCAAATAAGTCTTGCATATCTAGTTATTCTATTATATCATCGGAGCTTTAGCATCAAGGATGGAACATGAAACTCCACGCTCCTCGAATGGCGGCGGCTTGCCTGGCCTTGGCGGTCCTCCTCGTCTCGTGCCCTTCCCCCTTGGGCAACGCGAACATGGGCACGATCAGGCTGAGCTTTTCGGGCGCGTCACGGGGCGTGATCGAGCCTCGCGAGCTAGCAGACCCAAGCCTTGCCATTAGAACCTTGCTCGTGGACATTTCAGGCCCCGGCATGGAAAGACTGGCGTCGCAGCCGGTCGCCTACGATACCAGGGGGACGGCCTTGACCCTGTCCGTACCGGCAGGTCCCGACCGCGCCGTGACCGTCTCGGCCCGCGACGAAGCCGGTACCGTCCTCTATAGCCAGACTCAGACCGTAGCCATCGTCGCCGGGACAGAGCTCCGGCTATCCTTCAACCTCGACGGAGTACCGTTTTCCGTCAGCTTCGATGCCAACGGCGGTTCCGGAACCATGGCCCCCCAGAGCATCGCCTACGGTTCAA
>CAZNNA010000081.1:0-11869 GCA_964573825.1 uncultured Treponemataceae bacterium | reverse complement strand
GACGCGGTAGTCGACCAGGGGATCCGCGGAGAGTGATGAGCCGGCCATGCGGGCCGAGCCGGAGAAGGCGTTGATCCCGATGCGCAGCGCGAAGTCGCAGGCGAGCTCGAGCGACGCGTCGCCCAGGGCGTAGCTCAGGGAGAGGCCTGATATACTCTGGTCGTCGAGCCGCGCTCGAGTCTCCGCTAATCGCACTATCCCGCCTCCATAGCTACCCGAGCCGCGGACGAACGGGAAGCCCTTGGCTCGCTGCCCGTCGTTGACCGTGAACCGGAATTCCGCCTTCGGGTCGCCGATCGATCCCGTCACCGCCATCTCCGCGTCGACGACGCCCTTGAGCGCCGGGATCGATGCCCTCGCGAGGGGCGCCTTGGCTATCCGGAGCGAGGCCGCGATCCGTCCGTCCGGACCGTAGCTGCCGCTGATCGCGTAACCCTCCCCGCCCGGCCCGGCCATGGCCGCGTCCATCGATACTCGTAAACCGTCGCCGAGCGCCCAGGTTACGACGCCCGAGCCCTCGACCGTCGACACCTTGTCCGAGACTCGAAGCCTCGCTAGGCGCCCGCCCGACTGGTCGAAGGCGCCGGAAAGCGATACCGACGGCAGGGGCCGGGCCGAGCCGGGCGCCGGCTCCACGTCCAGCCGCTCCAGGACGACGCGCCAATCCTCGAGCGAGGCGACTCGGGCCCGAGCGGTCGTCGACAGGAACGGCGTGGCCCCGAGCACGGGGAGCGGCAGGTCTTCGCAGGCGAGCGAGGCTAGCAGGGTTCCGCCGGCCAGCTCGAGGGATAGGGCGAGCCCGTAGTCGCCGGAGACGCGGACGGAGGAACCGGCTACGACGCCCTCGAGCCGGTAGGGTACGTCGCGCACCCGCAGCGCGGATTGGAAGGCCGCTAGCCCCGAGGGCCCGTAATCCAAGGCCGCCTGGCCCGCAACCGCGTAGCCAGCGATCGACGCCTCGAAGCCGGTAACGTCGAGCCTGCCGAGACCTCCGGTGAAGCTAGCCACGCCGAAGCCCTTGACGGAGCCGTCATAGGCGAACAGGAGCCTCGATGCGCTATAGGAGAGGCTGGAGAAGTCGCTATAGACGGCGAAGTCCCCTTGGAGCACGAGCGGGGACAAGGCGGTAGCGACAGTCTCTCCGGCCAATCCGGCCAGTAGCTCCGGGAAGGCGGATAGGCGAAGCGAGCCGAGGCGCACGGTGGATTCCAGGTACGGGGTGGAACCGCCTGTCGAGAAGGAACCCTCGATGACCACGCGTTCCGACTCGATGGCGGAGCCCGCCTCGACCGTGGCCGAGGACTCGGTTCCCGGCTGCCCGTCGCCGCCCGCCGAGGGATCGCCGGGCGCCGCGGCGAGGGGTGAGCCAACGGGATCGGGCAAGGCCGCGTCGACATAGAACGAGGCGGCGGGCCCCCCGAGCTCGAGGGACAGGACGACATCGCGTAGCGCCCCGTCCGCGGCGCTTATCTCCGACGCATAGGCGAACCACGAGGAGCCCGAGCCCGACAGCTGGAAATCGGCTCCCGCCTCCAGCCCGGGCGCGAGGGCGTAGGAGGCGACGAGCGTCCCCGTCGCCCCTAGCCGAGAGGGAGCCAGCTCTCCGGCGTAGCGCGCCCGTAGCGCCCCGTTGCGGAGCGTAGCCAGTCGTACGGCGAGCGAGTCCCAGCCGCCGGCCGCCTCGATGGAGGCAAGGGGCCTGCCGCCTGGCAGGTCGAGGGGAAGTCGCGCCGAAAGGGCTAGCTCGACCCTGCTCCCGGCTAGGCTCAGGTCGCTCTCGAGGCGTACCGAGCCCGTGTAGGCCTCCCCGAGCCAGGGCCCGAGGAAGGCAAGGGCCCCGCTCGGCTTGTAGAGCGCGGTAGGCCTCCAGGACTCGAGCCTCGCGCTAGCCTCGAGCCGGCCTTTCCCTATGTCCCAGGACGCCGATAGCCCGCGGAGCCCTCCCGAGGGCTCGACCTCGGCCCACAGCGCGGCTCCGTCGAGGCGAGCGCGCAGCCTGCAAGGGGAGAGCCGCCCGAGGTCGCTATCGGCCCGTATGTCCGCCACGATAGAGGCGGCCGGGGACGGTCCGAGCCGTACCGTACCGCTCGCGGCCAGGGGCAGGCTGAGGGTCGACAAGCCGTAGCGCCGTGACGCGTCCTCGGCCGAGATCGTGGCCGCTACGCTCACGCGGAGGCTCCCGTCGGCGGAGACGGACAGGTCCGCCATGCGTAGGTCGGCGAGCGCCTCGAGGCCGTCACCCAGGTCAAGGCTGACCGAAAGGCGCCTGAGCTCGATGCTCGGGCCGGCGCCCGCAGCCCCGGAAGGCGCCGATTGCCCAGCGGAACCGCCGGCGGCGACGGCCGACACGCGCCGAACGAGCGCCTCCAGCTCCGGCAGGCTCGCGCGAGCGGTCGCGTCCTCCGCGCGCAGGGACTGGATGCGCGCGACGCCCGAGAGCAGGTCGGGCAAGGAATAGTCGACGCGCAGGGTAGCTATCGAGAGGCTGACGCCTCCGCTCCTAGCCTCTACGCCATGCAGGCTCAGGGATCCGAGGAGGCGGGGGGAGGCCGAACGGTAGGAGACGCTGAGCTCGAGATCGCGAAGGAGGCCCGCGGCCTTGTCCTCGATGAGGCGCGCGACGGCTACCTCGAGCCGCTCGTACAGGGGCCCGGCGGCGAAGGCCCAGACCGCGGCCACGGCGAACACGAGGAGCGTGGCTATGAGCAAGGGTGCCTTGGCCCGGATTTTCACGACTGCAACAGTAGCACAGAGGAGGGCCTTGCGCCACAACGGGCGGCAACGCTATGCTCGGCGCCGATGAGAAGAACAAGGGAAATCCTGCCTGGTTTCATAGTGCTCGAGGGCATCGACGGCACGGGAACGACGACGCAGCTCGCTCGCCTCGAGGCTCGCCTCCGCGAGATGGGGCGGGACGCGTGGACCACGTGCGAGCCTACCGCCGGCCCGGTCGGCCGGCTCATTCGGGAGGCGCTCTCCGGAGCCTTCGAGGCCAGGCCCGAGACCGTGGCCAGGCTCTTCGCCGCGGACCGCGGGGAACACCTCTACGGCCCGGGCGGCGTCGCCGAGCGCGCCGCGGCGGGCTGCCTCGTCGTCAGCGACCGCTATATCTTCTCTTCGCTGGCCTACCAGGGGCTTACCTGCGGTACGGACCTGCCCGAGGCCCTCAACGAAGGCTTTCCGCTTCCAGGGCTGCTACTCTACTTCCGACTGGATCCGGAACGGGCCGTAGAGCGCATGGCTACGCGCAAGTCGCTCGATATCTACGAAAACCTCGCCTTCCAAAGGCGCGTCTCGGCCGCCTACGAGTCCGTCCTGGCCGGCTTCGAGGGTTCCGGCATGACTATGGTCCGCATAGACGCCTCGGGCAGTCCCGACGAGGTCGAGCGGTCCGTTTGGGCCGCGGTAGGAGCCTCCCCCGCCCTTGAGGCGCGCGCCTAACGCTCCGATACTCATAACGTATGAAGCGACCGCTGGCCCTCCTCTCCCTACTGCTCGCATGCTCGGCCCTCGTAGCCTCGTATCCCGTCTATTTCAAGGAACAGTACTATCGCCTCTATCATACCCACTATATACAGTACCCCGACGATAGCATCGAGAACATCTACTGGCTCGAGAAGGCCATAGCGGCTGACTTCTGCAACCCCCTCTACGCCCTGGCCAAGATAGGCGACAAGCGCTCCTGGGAGCGCTACCGCTACCTCTTCAGCATGCATCTCGAGCTCAAGATGATAGAGCAGCACCTGGCCCTGGGCTCGAAGTTCGACAAGCGCGTGGCCTATTTCTATAACGAGCCTTGGAAGCGAGAGAACCTCGAGAGCCTCGCTACGGCCGAGACGGCCTACAGGGCCGCGCTCGCCTACTGGCCCAGGGCCCGGGAATGGGCGGCCAAGGCCGAGGCCATACGCTTCACGCACCTCCCCGAGGTCCAGTTCTGGGAGGACGAGGCGGCCAGGATAGCCGACGGTAGCCTGGACTACGGGCGGATCATCGAGCGGGAGCTCGCGCGCCTGGGACGGGTTCGCGCCGACTTCGAGGCCATGGACGGGAGCGGCTATTGAAGGCTCCGGCCAAGGCGCTCCTCGCCATAGGCGGCGAGGCGCCTCCCTACGAGTCGGTGGCGCCCATCCTGGGCGGCTTCGGCTTCATCTGCGCGGCCGACTCGGGCCTGGACACGCTGCGGGCCTGGGGCCTCAGGCCCGACCTGGTCGTAGGCGACATGGACTCCGTGGCCGATCCATCGGTCCTGTCGGACTACCCCGAGGTCATGGTATTTCCGCGCGACAAGGACGATAGCGACACCGAGATAGGCCTGCGAGAGCTCAGGCGCAGGGGCTACGGCCGCATCGCCATGGTCGGCGGCGGGGGCGGCAGGCTCGACCATCTCCTGGCGCTCAGGGCCCTCTTCGAACGGCCGAGCGGCCCCGACGAATGGTTCGCCCCGGGCGGGCGCGTCGTACGCATCGACGAACCCGCCAGCTTCGAGGCGAGGGCCGGAGACCTGGTCTCCGTCTTCCCGCTATCGGGCGGCGCCTTCGGCATGCGCAGCTCCGGCCTCAAGTGGCCTCTCGACGGGCTGTCCTGGAACCAGGGCGGCTTCGGCCTTTCCAACGAGGCGCTCGGGGACCGATTCACCATCGATCCGGGGCAGCGCCCCGTGCTCGTGGTCCTGGGCCCTGCCTGCTAGGCCTAGGCCTCGTCCTTAAGGAGGCAACGCTCCCGGAAGGCCTCTCGCAGCCTTCGCTGGGTCTCGAGCGGTTCCTCGACGAGCACGCGCCTTCCGGCCAGTATCTCGGCGATGCCTATCTCCCTCGGATAGCGCGGCACGATGTGATAATGCAGGTGATCGATGCTCGCGCCGGCGGACAGGCCCATGTTGCAGCCGATGTTGTAGGCCGCGGGGCCATGCGTACGGTCGAGTACGTCGAGGCTCAGGCGCGTCAACTCGTCGATATCGGCGCGCTCCCCCGGGGTGAGCGCGCGCAGGTCGTTGACGTGGCGCCGCGGGAACACGAGGAGATGCCCGGGATTGTACGGGTACAGGTTGAGCGAAACCATCGATAGCGCCGTCTCGTGGACGACGAGGCTGCGTACCTCCTCCGAGCCGTCGCGCACGAGGCAGAGTATACAGCCCTCGGGCCGCTCGCCCGTCAGGTAGGCCATCTTCTCGAAGTTGAAGAAATACTCCATGCCCTACTCTCCGCTCGGCTGGCGGGGCGGCAGGCCCGCCTCGATGGCCAGGTAGTCTATGAGGGCGGGATACTGACCGAGCAGCTCGCCGTAGCGGCGCAGGGAGTCGATACGCACCTGGTCGGCGGCCGATTCTGCCGAGGCGGCGGCCAGGGCCGGCTCCACGGCCGCCCGGTAGCGCTCGACGTAGGCCGAGTAGACGCGCCGAGCCTCGTCGTACAGGCGAAGGTCGGGCAGGCGCGAGGCGACTATGCGGAGCCCCCTGAGGTCGAGGCTCTCGTGGCGAGCCGAAACCTCGAGCGCGAGGACGGACTCGTCTATGACGCCTCGCTCGCCGGCCGCCATGAGCGCGCCCCGCAGCTCCGCCGCGGCAAGGTCGAGCTCGCCCTGGAGCCAGGCCTCGAGCGCGGCGTCGCTATCGACGCCCCAGCGGGCGTAGAGCGCGGGCAAGGCCTCGGCCTTGACCGCGGCCGACAGGCGAGCGCTCACCGAGTAGCTGAAATCGGGATTGCCGGCCATGAAGGCGCTATAGGCTGCGGCCGAGGGCAGCTCGCCGGTCGCCTCCACGGAGCGCTCGATGACGCGGGGGGAGAAGCGCACGAGCCGAATATTAGTCGGAAGGAGCGCCGCGGCGGACCAACGCCAGGAACCCGGGGCCACGACGCGGTCGTCGACGCCTCCGGTCTTGGTCACGAGCACCGCGTAGGATCCCGGTTCCAGCTTAAAGGGCAGGAAGCCCACGGCCAGGACGACGCCCGCCGCGACGAGTATCAGGATCAAGGACAAAGCGAACCGTCTCATTGCAACGGTTATACAGCATAAAGCGGCTTTTCGCCACTATCGTGTCGTCGCCACTATCGTGTCGTCGCCACTATCGTGTCGTCGCCACTGGCGCGTCGTCGCCACTATCGTGTCGCTTGATCGACGGGCCGCGGGCGGGCTAGGATGCGGCAATGCCAGACGCTCCGGTCCTATCGGTCAGCGACCTCACGGGAATAGTCAAGTCCCTCCTCGAGGAATCCTTCCCCGACGTGCTCGTCGAGGGCGAGATATCCAATTGGAGGCCCGCCTCGTCGGGACACGCCTACTTCACCCTCAAGGACGCGGGCGCCCAGCTCCAGGCCGTCATGTTCCGCGGCCGCGCCGCTCGCCTGGCCTTTCGCCCCAAGGACGGCCTCCTCGTCAGGGCCCGGGGCGCCGTGGGCGTCTACGCCGCCCGCGGCCAGTACCAGATGGTCGTGGAGTCGATGGAGCCCGCGGGCTCCGGCGACATCCTAGCCATGCTGGAGGAGCGTAAGCGTCGCCTGGCCGCCGAGGGACTCTTCGACGCCGACCGCAAGCCGCCCCTGCCGGACTTTCCGTCCCGGGTGGCCGTCATCACGTCGCCGACGGGCGCCGCGGTGCGAGACATCCTCTCGGTGCTGCGGCGCCGCAACGCCGCGCTCGGCGTCGTCATACTGCCCGCCGCGGTCCAGGGCGACGAGGCCCCGGCCGCCATAGTCCGCCAGCTACGGGCGGCCAACGCCTACGGCCTCGGCGACGTCATAATCCTGACCAGGGGCGGCGGCTCGCTCGAGGACCTGCTGGCCTTCTCCGACGAGGCCGTCGTCCGGGCGGTCGCCGCCTCCGCCATACCGGTGATAAGCGCCGTAGGTCATGAGATAGACTGGAGCCTGTCTGACTACGCCGCCTCGCTCCGAGCGCCGACTCCCAGCGCCGCGGCCGAGCTCGTCTCAGAGAGCGCCTCCGCCCTCGAAGGCAGGGTCGAGACCGCCGCGGACACCCTAGCCTTGAGCATGCGCGCGAGGCTCGAGCGCGCGCGGCTCCTCGTCGAGTCGTTCTCGGCCGAGACGCTCGAGCTGCGCCTCGAGCGCGCCCTGCAGCCCGCCAGGCAGCGCTTCGACGACGCCCTCGAGGCCATGGAGCGCGGCATGGCCGAGTCCCTCGCCGCGGCCCGCCGTAGGCTATCGTCCGCGTCGGCCCTGCTCGAGGCCGCCTCGCCCGGGGCCGTGCTGGCTCGAGGCTACGCCGTAGTACGCAGGGCCGAGTCCGGCGCCGTAGTCAGGAACGCCTCTTCGCTCGCTCGGGGCGATAGGCTTGCCATATCCTTCGCCGAGGGCCGGGCCCTGAGCGATATCGTGGAGGTTACGCCATGAAGAATTTCGAGGAACGCCTCAAGCGGCTCGAGGAGCTGTCCGAGCGCATCAGGGACCCCGAGCTGCCGCTCGAGGAGGCGGTGACGGTGTTCGAGGAGGGCGTACGCCTCTCGAAGGGCCTCGAGAAGGACCTGACGCGCATAGAATCGAAGGTAGAGCTGCTCCTCAACGAACCCGAGAGGCCGGGCGACAAGCCGGAACTAGGGCTCTTCGACGCCGACCAGTAGGGGCAGGACGAAGGGCAGGAGCGAGCGATCGGAATCCGACAGGTCGAGATCCCGCAGCTCCCCGCCGCCTAGCCAGGCCGTCTCGGCGTGCTCGCGCAGGAAGGAGGGCTCGCCCCGGAATACGACTGTAAAGGCGTACAGCTCGTAGCGCTTGCCGGAATTCTGGAACGTCGATTCACCCAGGAGCGCCCCAACGCTAACGGGTAGCCCGAATTCCTCATCGAACTCGCGCGCTACGGCGTCCCGCTCCGACTCGCCCTCCTCGACCTTGCCGCCCGGGAACTCCCAGCGCCCCCCCATGCTACCGCCCTGTAGGCGCCTCGCCACGAAGGCCTTGCCGTCCCTGACGGCTACGCCGGCGACCGAACGCATAGGAGGCGTCCCTGCCCGCCTACAGGAAGAGCACGTTGGGGAAGAGGAAATGGGCGAAACCTACGACCATGGAGGTAATGCCGACTAGTCGCCTGTTGGCTACGAAGATGCCGTCGAGGCGCTCGAGCGTCGAGGTGGTCACGTTGGAGTTGTCCTTGTAGAACTCTAGGAGCAGCGTGAAGCCCGACGCGAGCCCCGCGAGCGAAGGCAGGAGATCCCCTACCACGGGTATGTCCCCGCGCATGACCGTGAGTAGCTTGAAGAAGCCTACGGTGGTACCGAGTATGCCGAGGACGAGGCGTATGGTCGAATCCTTGAAGAACTCGCGTATGCCGTCAGCCTTGGTACCCTTGGGCTCGGTCTGGAACGAGGCCAGGGCATAGCCGGAGACGATATTCATGAGGACGCTCAGTAGATAGAACTGTACCATGCAGCCATCCCCCTTCGGCGAGCGGAACGCGAGCGAACGTCGCGGTACCCGTACCGTACCATAGCCGAATCGCGTTACGGGGTCAAGCCGGAGCGCTCTGGAAGGAGGATAGGGGCGGCTAGCGGACCTTGGAGAGCAGCTCTAGACGCTGGGCGACCGCGCCGCCGTCGTCGAGCGTGGCGACGACCAGGGCGAGCGGGGGGCGTTCCCCGGCGGGATAGCGCAGGCGCAGGTCGGCATCCCCTGCCTGGAGCACGCCGGAGGCGGCGCCGGCTTCCGAGCCCGAGCCCGCGGCTATGCCGAGGGCTACCGGAGCGGCCGGCCGGGCCCCGAGGCCCTTGCCTAGGCGGGCGTACCAAGGCGAGACCTTGGCCACGGTTACGTAGACGTAGCCTTCGAACCACATGGCTTCGGCCTCGAGGTAGTAGCCGGCGATGGAGCCAGTATTCCTCTCCCGGTCGACGTATCCGACGATCAGGGACGCGAGCGACATGAGCAGCACTCCGAAGAAGAGGAAGCGCAGCGATCGGGTAGCGGTAAGGCTCTTTACGAGCCCGCGCCGGCCGGTTCCCCGGCCGTCCGACGCGAAACGGGCGTTGTCGCTCGCCCTCTGGAGCCGCTTCTCTCTATTATAGTAATAGACTACCTGTCCCTTATCCTTGGTTTCCATCGCCCAAGCCTCCGTAGGCGAGGCGAGCGGCCTCCGCCACGATGTCGCCCGCCTCGTAGAAGCCTCGCCTCGCGGCGATCCTCCCGGAAAGGCCGTGGATGATGACGGCCGCCCTGGCGGCGTCCCAGGCCCGGGCCCCCCGGGCCATGAGCCCGGCGACGAGGCCGGCGAGCGCGTCGCCCGAGCCGGCTACCGCGAGGGTCGGCTCCCGGCCGTCCCAGACGGCCAGGCGACCCTCCGGATCGCATATCCAGGTAGTGGCCCCCTTGAGCACGATGACCGCGCCGAGCCTCAGGGCCGTCTCCCTGAGGCTCGCCGCGGTATCGTAGCGAGCCCGCAGCGAGGCGAGCCCATGATCGTTCCCCTCCCCTCCCGTCGCCGCGAGCGGGGCGTACTCGCCCGGGTGCGGCGTGATGACGAGGGGCGAGCAGCGCCCGGCCCAGCCCTTGGCCGCGAGGAGCCTCAGGGCGTCGGCGTCGAGCGCGAGCGGCAACGCCGCGTCCCAGAGCGTCCGGAGCGTCTCCCCGCGGCCGTCGGCCGCCGCGGCGCCGAAGCCCCAACCGGGCCCCGCGAGCGCGGCGGAGTAGCGGCGCGTCCCCGGGTCCGAGGCGGGCCTGACCATCTGCGACTCGAGCCGGGCGGAGAGCGGCCCGAGGATATCGTCGTCGACCAGGAGCGTCACGCTGCCAGCCCCCGAGGCCTGGGCAGCGCGGGCGCAGAGCGCGGCGGCGCCCACCGAGCCTGCGGATCCGGCGAAAACCGCCAGCGCGCCGCGCGTACCCTTGTGGCAATCGGGGTCCAGCCTAGGCAGGAACTCGCCTAGATCGCAGGGTTCGAGGAGCCATGCCGAGGAGTCCCTGCCCTCGGCGGCCGGGAAGACGCCGGCGACAGGCACGATCCGGCCCGCGAAGGGCCTATAGCCGGGATAGTAGGCCTCGGCCTTGAGCGGGGCTACCGAGAGCGTCAGACGGGCCCGCGCGGGAGGCTCAGGCTCAGCGTACCCGGGCGAGCCGGATACGGCGAAGGCACCCACGCCCGAGGGGACGTCCACGGCCACGACCCTGTCGGCCCCGGCCTCGACTATCGCCTTGAGCCGCGCGAAGGGCGGCCTCGCCGGGCCGCGGTAGCCGATGCCCGCTATGCCGTCGAGCACGAGGCCTGCCTCGGCCGCGGCCCGCGAGGCCCTGTCGTCGCTTGGATCGAGTACCGCGACTCCCGCCAGGCGAGCCTCGCGGAGCCTCCTCGCGGTAGCCGGTCCCGGCTCCGGGGCCGCCACGGCGACCAGGCCTCGGTAGCCGGCGAAGGCCAGCCGCCGGAGTACGGCGATCGCGTCCCCGCCGTTATTCCCGGCCCCGGCCACGGCGAGGGCGGGTACGCCCCCTCGCTCCGCGGCGCGGTCCATCGCGCCTCGAGACTCGGTATCGCCCTCGAGCGCCGAGGCCATGCCCAGGGCCGCGGCCTCCATGAGCTGGTCGCCGGACAGGCCGAAGCGCTCACCGGCCGAGGCGTCCAGGGCCTTCGCCGCCTCGAGCCCCAGGAGGGGTCTCATCGGGTAAGGCCCCCGAGCATGCGATCGAATCGCCACCACGCGAAGCGGGCCTCGTAGCGGGAACCGAGGAGCCCCGACAGGATACCCTCTGGCGACAGCGAGAAGGTTGCGTACATCGTCTCGTCCGGATCGACGCGCAGGAGGAAGCGTCGCGTCGTGCGCGTCCGTAGGTCGAAGAGGCCGTAATAGGTGGCGCCCTCGTCCGCCGCCGTAAGGAACAACGCGCCGGCCGCGGCGCCGGCCAGCTCCCAGGCTCGGGCCACCGGGGCCTCGTCGCGGGTACGCTCGGCCAGGGACTCGAACGCCGGTAGCTCGACGCGCTCGGTATAGGCGCCCGTTACGGGATCCATGAACCAGGCCCACGACGAGGAGAAGGCTATGCCCGCCTGCGTATGCGTCTCGGCGTCGACGAGCTCCCGGTAGTAGTCCACCTTGGCGACGAGCCCCGAATCGCCCTGGGCCGCGATGATCTTATCCATGGAGGCTATCGATCCCTGCTCCTCGGGCGGCCTAGGCAGGTCGTCCCTCCCCAGCATTATGGTGGATACGAGGGTACCCTTGGGGTCGAAGCGGAAGATAGACCAACCCGAGCCGGTCAGGCAGACGACGACGCACTCGTCCTTCGCGTCGATGCTCAAGGACGCTATCCTCGGGAAGGGCGTCCCACCGACGCCTTCCTGGCCGAGGTAGTCGAGGTAGTCGCCGTCCCGCGAGAACCGGAGCACGACGAACTCGAGGCTCGCCTTGAGATCCTCGTCGTAGGATCGACGGGCCTCGGGAATCCTGTCCTCCACGAAGATCGTACGCTTGGAGTCGACGGCTATCTCGCCGGGCGAGGCGAAGGGATAGGCCTTGGCGATCCGGCCCTGCATTGCTCCCGGCGTCGCGCCCGGGGAGGAAGCCGGGGTCGCGCCCGGCGTCGCGCCCGGGGCGGGCGTCGAGGCGTCGCCCACGGCGAGCGTAAGGGGCGGGGGGTTGCGCTCGGGGTTGTAGACCATGGCAAGGAGGTCGCCGAAGGACGAGAGCGTCATGACCTTGGCCGCGTTGCCGTTGGAGACGAAGAAGATTCCGTCCCGCATAGCCACGCGGGTCTTCTGCGGCGGCGCCTTGCCGTCCAGGCTAAAGAGGTTGAGCTGGTCCTCGAGGACGCCGTAGCCCAGGGAGAAGAGCTGCTCCCGCTGGAGCTCGGTCACCGAGCGGGCGTCGCCGCAGGAGACGAGGAAGGCTATCGCCGCGGCGAGCCACCCAAAGACACACGATCGCCTAGCCCTGGGA
>CAZNNA010000080.1:0-11879 GCA_964573825.1 uncultured Treponemataceae bacterium | reverse complement strand
GGAAGCCATCGCACGCTCGCCTGAGAGGCGGCCGTCAGCCACTATCGGTAGGATAGCGGCCCGGTCGCCGCTCTCGACGCGCAGCGAGCCGCCGGGCGCCAGGAGGTCCGAGGACGCGAGGGCCAGGGCTACGCCCGTCGCGTCGAGCCCCCTCGCCTCGGCCAGGACGGCATCGACCTCGACCGATATCTCGCCCGGATCGCTCCCGGCTACCTCTACGAGCCCTACCCCCGGCAGGCGCTCGAACGACGGCTTGACGACGCGCTCGAGCAGGAGCCCCATGGAGTCGCCGATAGCCTGCCCGGTCTCCGCCCCTACCCCGATACCGGCGGCCGTCCGGGCATCGGCGCCCGGTCTAGGCCGCCTGGCATGGACTGCGGCGGTCCAGGCCGGCCCGCCCTCGTCGGCGCTCGCCCGTATCTCCGGGCGCCGCACGGAGCTCGGCAGGCGGGCATGGGTATCCTGCGCGGCGTCGCTCACCCGCTCGTAGGCCGCTCCCGCGTCCGTCCCCCGGGCGAAGCGGACGGATACCTCCGCCCTACCGTATTCGCAGCCAGCCGACAGGCCTTCCACGCCGGGAATGGCGGCCAAGGCCTCCTCGAGCGGCAGGACTACGTCGCTCTCCATGCGCTCCGCGTCGTGGCCGTCATGGCGCATGACTATCGAGAAGGCAGGCCTTGCCGATGTCCCGGAAGGCCGCGATCGCTCGCCCGCGAGGATTCCCATGGATACGGCCGCCAAGGCGAGGGCCAGGCAGAGGGCCGCGAGCGGCCGGCCGTGCCAGGGAGCGCCTATCACGGCCGGCTCCCGGAGCGTCTTCGGGCGCAGGCGAGGGGCGTGACGAAGAGCGTCAGGAGAGTCCCCGCGGCCACGCCCCCGAGCAGGGTCGCGGACATCGAGCGCTGGGCCGCGCCGGCGGGAAAGAGGCAGACGGGCGCCAGGGCGAGGATAGTCGTCAAGGCCGTCGCTGCCACGGGCCTGGCGCGATCCGCCGCGCCGGCGAGGGCCGCCTCGACGGGCCCCAGGCCGGCCGAGCGCCTAGCGGCTATGGCCTCCTCGAGCAGGATCGCTCCGTTGACCGATACGCCGAAGAGCACCACGAGGCCTATCGCCACGCCCGAGTCCAGGTCCAGGCCGAAGAGCGCGACGGCCGGCCCGACGCCGGCCATGGCCAGGGGAATGGTCAGCATGACGTACAGCGGTAGCGATAGGGACTCGAACTGCATGCCTAGGGTTAGGTAGAGGAGCGCCAGGACGAGGGCCAGGGCCGAGCCGAGGCTCCGGGCGTAGAGGGTAGCCTGAGACGCTCCGGTCCTGACGACTCCCGTAGAGCCGCGGAGGCATCCATCGACGGCGCGTCCGAGCTCCCGCTCGCGGCCCGGGACCGGGACGGGCCTCAGGTAGAAGGCGTCGGCTCGGTCGAGGCGAAAGGCCTCCGGCTCGTCGAGCCGCCTGACGAAGCGAGCGATACCGCCGACGCTCGCGCCTCGCGCCGCGCCTCGCGCCGCCCCCTGCTCAGCTCCGTCCAGCGACAGCGAGGCAAGGTCCTCCGGCCCGTCGATACCGCGGGCGAACAGGCGAACGGGCAATCGCCGCCCGGCGACCTCGAGGTCCGATAGCTCTAGGCCTTCCGTCGAAGCCCTGACCGTCGCCGCCGCTTCGGCGAGCGATACCCCTCGGGCGACGAGGGCGGGCCTATCGACGTCCATGAGCAGGAGCGGCCTTCTCCCGCTCGGGCGTCGCTCGATCGTACGCAACGCCTGTCCGCAGCGTTCCCCGATAGAGGCGGCTAGCTCGTCGGCCCGGCTCGAGGCCTCCGCCTGGGTGCCGGCCGTGACGGCCAGGAGGCCGGCCTCGCCTAGCCCGAGCGCCAGGGCTGCTGGATCGGGAGGCCTGGACAGTTCCAGGCCGATGTCCGGGGGCAGGACCCGACGCGCGGCCGCGAGTACGAGCGAGGCCGTAGCTTCGACCTCGCTACCCGGCACGAGGGCGCAGCGGAAACGCAGCGCCTCCATGGCGAAGGCCGGGTCGGCCGTGGCCGAGACGTCCTCGGACTCGGCGCCGGCCCTCCCGAAGGCCGCCGAGACGCCTGGCACGGCGGAAAGCTCCCGCCCGAGCTCTACGGCCTTATGGGCCATGCCGTCCGGGTCGGTCCCGGGAGCGAACGCTGCGCGGAGGACGAGCTCCTCAGCCTCGTCCGCCGGCATGAGGCTCGCCGGCCTGGATAGAGTGACGGCCGAGCCGCAGGCGGCGGCGAGGGCCGCGCCCGCCAGGCAGGCCACCGGCCTCTCGAAGGCCCAGGCCAGCGAGCGCCCGTAGGCCCGGCCCCACCCGTCGCGCCGCGATTCCCCCGGTCGGCATCCGAGCGACCGCCTCCAAAGGAGCCTATACATGGCCGGCAGCGCGAAGGCCGCCAGTAGCCAGGCGATTACGTTGGCGGCGATGATCGCGCGGGCGATATCGCCGAAGAGCGCGCCGACGGCACCGGGCAAGGCCATGACCGGGACGAAGACGACGACCGTCGTAGCCAGGCTTCCGGATAGCCCGGGCAATACCGTCGATACCGCCTCGGCTATCTCGGCCGGACTCGGCCTCCGGGTCGAGGCTCCCAGGCGCGACGACATGGCATCGAGGCATAGTACGGCCGCGTCCGATACCATGCCCACGGCCAGCCCCATGCCGCCCAGGCTCATGACGTTGAGGGAGCGTCCGGACGCGTATAGGCAGGAGGCCGTGGCGAGGACCGATAGCGGGATGGTCAGCGTCACGAGGAGTCCGCTCCTCGGCTCGCGGAACAGCCACAGGAGAGCGAGGGTAGCGGCCGCCGCGCCGAGCAGCCCGGCCGTCGCCAAGGCGCCCACGGCGGCTAGCACCGAGGTCGAGGCGTCGGCCGCGAGCCTGAAGCCCATGAAGCTCCCGAAGTCGCGCTCGAGCGCCGCTATCTCGGCTCGAGCCGCCCTCGAGGCGGCGACGGGAGCGGCGCCTTCCCGGCGGTAGAGCTCGAGCCCGACGCATTCCCTTCCGTCGCTCACGAACAGGCTTCGCCTAGCGGACTCCCGCTGGGTTACCTCGGCCAGGTCCCCGAGCCTGACGGCCCCTGACGGCGTCGCTAAGGCCAGCCCGGCGAGTTCCTCGACGGATGAGGCGGAGCCTCGCGCGATCACAGAGAGCTCCCTATCTCCCTCGCGCAGGCATCCGGCCGCGGCATCCAGGCTCTCGCGCGATACGGCCCCCGCTATGTCGGCCACCGATAGCCCGAGGGAGGCCGCGCGAGGCTCGTCGACGGCCACGGCTATCTCCCGTTCGGCCCCGCCCACGAGCACGACCCTGCCTATGCCCGCGATGCGCCTGAGCCGAGCCCGGCATTCTAGGTCGGCGAGTCGGCGAGCGGTCGCCATGTCGCCGTCGAGGGGCCAGAGCGCCAGCACGAGCAAGGGCTCGACGGCCGGGTCGTAGGCATGGACTACCGGCCTCGCGGCGCCGAGAGGCAGGCTAGGGAAGACGGCATCGGCCAGCTCCCGAGCCTGGGCAGCCGCTCGCCCGGGCGGCTCTCCCCACGAGAAGTCCAGGGTCAGCACGGCCCTTCCGTCGCGGGAGACGCTCGAGACGCGCCGTAGGCCCTTCGCCGAGGCGAGCGCGTCCTCCAGGGGGCAGGCCACGAGGGAACGTACCTCGGTCGCTGAGTAGCCCGGCAACGCGGCCTCCACGACGATGCGTGGCACGGCCAGCGGGGGCAGGCGCTCCAGGGGCATGCGGGACAGAGAGAGGGCGCCCGCCAGTACCGTCGCCAGGAGCGCCATCGAGACCGCCACCGGCCGGCCGGCGCACGCCTGAACGAGATAGAGGGCCTTCACTTGAGCAGGGCCACCGCCTGGGCCTTAGCGCACTCGTTTCCGGCTCCGTCCCTGAGCCCCGCCGCCAGGCTTACCGTAACGATGCCCGAGCCGATACCGTTTCGTAGCCTTGCGTCGACGCGAGCGACGGCGTGCCCGGACCAGGGCTCGTGGGGCTCCGCCCAATCGATGCCTCCGAGGCTCACCTTGTCGACGGTTACAGACAGGGCCTCGCTGGCGACCGCTATCCTTAGGCTTTCCATTATGGAAACCGCGTCGGGCCGAGCGCCCTCGGCCAGCTCGAGGTAGACTTCCACGACCGTCGCGACTTCCCGGCCCAGGGGATAGGCCCCGGCCTCGTCCTCGAGGGCGAGCGTCTCGAAGCCGCCGCCCGCGGCGAAGACCCTGAGGGCGCGATCGGACGCCGAGGCCTCGCCCGGCCGTAGGGGCAGGCGTAGGCCGACGAGGCGAGGAGGCCTCGACGCCGGACCGTCGGCGACCAAGCGGTAGACCGCCCCCTCGGCGCTCCCGGCGCCGAGCCCGTCCTCGACGCCGGGCGACAGCTCGATGACGAGGAGGGCGCCCCAGTCCGGCCGGCCTACGAGGTCGACCTCGAAGCGGTCGGACTCCTCGCGAAGGCCTCGTATGCGCAAACCGGGCCCTCCCGAGAGCGACAGCCTCGACTCCAGGCTGCTCCTGCGTACGGTCGAGGAGAAGCGAAGCGCCAGGCGCCAGGAGGCCTCCCAGCCCGCGTTGCGGGTGACGGCACCGTCGTCGTCGCGATCGGGCGCCAAGGAGGCTACGACTAGCCCATCCGGCCCGACGGCGTCGAGCCCGAGGAGGACGGGGCCCCCGCGCTCGCCGGCTAGCCGGAAGCGGCCGCCCCAGGGCGCGCCCATCCTCGAACCGCCCGAGTCAGCCAGCTCGCTAGAGACGCGCAGCTCGTACTCTTGGCCGGCCCTCCACGGCTCGAGCGGCTTGAAGGTCGCCGCGTCTCCCTCCGCGGAGAGGCTCCAGGTGCCCCTCGTCGACGGGCGAAGGCTCAGGCATGCGCCGAGGGACGCCCCGCGCACGGCCTCCGAGAACCGCAGGGTCAGCGGCTGGTATCGATCCGTAAGCGAGCCCCCGTCGCCAGGAGAGAAACCCGCTACGCTCGGTCGCTCATCCTCCTTCCTGGTCGTGAAGCGAGCCTCGAAGGGCCGCGCGAGCGAGGCTCCCGTCAGCGAGCGAGCCTCGCCGGACAGTAGGAGGCGATAGACCGAGCTCGGCCTGGGAGGCGCGTCGGGCCTGAAGGTCATCGTATCGCCGTTCCAGCTATAGGTTCCCGCGACGGCCTCTCCGTCCTCGAGGACGGAGAACGCGTTCTCGACGCTCGCGCGGTCGGGTCCAGGCGAGACCCGTAGGCTTATCGGGAAGGGCTCCGTTACGAAACCTTCGCCCGGGGTCCACGCCAGGACGGAGAGCTCGTCGCGGGCGAGCAGGTCGCACGAGCAAAGCGCTACGGTAAGCGCGCAACGGCATAGCAGCCTTCGTCCGCCTGGCCCGCCGACGCGTCGAGGCACGGCCCGCGCGCGAACGGCGAGGCGCCTCACGGCTTGGTCCTGATGAGCTTCACGATGTCCTCCTTCAGGACTAGGCCCTCGGCGCTCCTCGCTCCCGACGGGCCGCCCCTGAGCCTAAGCTCGTAGTAGTACTCGATAGAGCCGTCGCTGCGCCTGAGGCCTTCCCAGGTCAGGCTGAGGGTATCGGAGCTGAACCACGTGGCGCTCCTCAGCCGAGGGCTCGGCGCGTACGAGGGGAAGAAGGCCGATAGCCTCGCGAGCTCAACCACGGATAGCCGTCCCTCCAGGTCGAAGGGAGCCGAGAAGGTCAGGTTAACGGTGAAGAGCCCCTCGGGAGCCTCCCCGGCCGCGCAGGCTATCGGTCCTCCCGAGCCGGCGCCCCCGCCGGCGAGCAGGCTCTCGCCTTCGCCGCCCTCGGCCGCCAGGAGCCCGAGCCACGGTACGGACGGCACGAAGGCTTCCCTATAGTCCTCGGCCATGCCGAGCCCGGAGCGATCCTTGACGCTCCTCGACACGACGAGCCGGAGCGGAGCCTCGGGAACCCAGTCGCCGTCCGGCCTATAGACGGCTTCCAGCGCCGAAGCCATCTCGACGCGCCCTGGCGGCCCCTTCTCTATCCTGACGCCCGCGCGGACGCTGGGCCCGTCCATGGGCTCCGAGAAGCGCACCGCCACGGCCTGCCCCCTATCGAGCCGCGCGAGGCTGTCGCCGGCCTCTACCCAGCGTCCGCCGAGCCAGGCCGCCGGGTAGGCTCGCTCTACGTAGGGCGCGACTGAGTCGGCGTCGGTGGAGAAGCAGCCTCTCTCGGCCCTGGCCAGGGGCGCGCCGTCCGCGTCGCGCAAGGCGGTCGACAGGTCCCAGGCGTAGGGCGAGCAGGCTTGGGTCGCCTCGCGGGCCAGTAGCCGCACGACGCGCCCGGCCTCGTCCCAGGCGGCGTCGTACTCGAGGGACGGTCGCAGGGAGAGCGCCTCGCGGAGCGTATCCCCGTCCATCCGCGCCGAGAAGCGTAGCGTCAGCGCCGCCTCCCCCTTCATGGCGACGCCCGCCGAGGCGCCGTCCGCCGGCTCGACCGATTCAAGGAAGGGCCGGGCCCCGTCCTTGACGGCATAGAACGGTAGCTCCGCCTCGGGTCGAAGCCTGCGCCCGTCCTCCATTCCGAGCTCCCCCGAGAGCCGCAGCCTATAGCGGACGGCCGGGTCCCAGGGCTCAAGGGGCCGCCAGGAGAAGCCGTTCCCGTCCCAGAGGAAGTCTCCCTGCACCGCGCCCTCGGGCGAGGCTACCGAGAAGGCTCGCTCGGCCTCGAGCCGTACGGGCGCGGAGCTGAAGCCGACTCGGAGAACCGCGTCGCGCGACTCGAGGACCGTCCCCGCCGTATCGGGGAAGAGGCTCAGGCCCACCGGCCTCAGGTCGACGAGGCCGCATGACCACGCGGCCAGCGCCGCGCCCGCCGTCGCCGCGGCCTTCAGCGCAGCGAGGCCGTACCGGAACCGGCTAATCGTCGATCTCGACATAGTCTCCCTCCTTGAGTCCCCTATCGGGCCGCAGTATGACCGCGTCCCCCTCGGCGAGGCCCGCTAGCACTATCCGTTCCCCTCCCGCGGAGTCGCCCAGCCGTAGCGCGCGCCTGCTAGCCCTGCCGGCGACGACGGCGAACGCGCCGGCCGAATCGCCATCCTGATCGAACAGCGCCTCCTCGCTTACGACGACGCGGCGAAGCTCGGGGCCCAGGGCGATATCCGCTCGGGCGAACATTCCCGGCCTCAGGGCCTCGCCGCCCCGGGATAGGGCTATCCGCACGGAGAGCGTGCCCGAGCGAGCGTCGGCCAGGGGCGAGACGGCCTCCACGAGACCCTCGTACGACAGGCCCGTAGCGTCGACGCCGACGATGGCCGCCATCCCGGGCGCGAGGCGCGCCGCCTCGGCCTCCCCGACCCTGACGACCGCGTAGACGGTGGACATATCGATGATCGTGAGTATCCTGCCTCCCGCGGCGACGAGCTCGCCGGGTTCCGCGCCCTTGCCGGCCACGATGCCGGGGCCTGCCCGCAGCGTCAGGGCGTCGAGAGCGGCGCGGGCCATGGCCGACTCGCTTCGAGCGGCTTCGAGCCGAGCGGCCGCGGCCGACCTCTCGGCGGCGAGCCCTTCCGTGGCCAGGGCGATGAGGGCCTCGGCGCGAGCCTCCGCGCGGGGGGGAACGCCCAGGCCGCGGGCCAGCAGGTCATCGTCGCGCAGCCCGAGCGCCCGCGAGGCGGTATCGAGCTCGAGCAGGTCGAGCGCCGTCCGCGACGAGGCCAGGGCCAGGCGCCCGGCGCGGACGGCCTCCTCGGTCACGCCGCCGACGGCCAGGAGCGTCTCCTGGTCGACCTGGCGCCGCTCGGCCTCGGCGAGTTCCCTCCTCGCTCGCTCGACCTCCAGCCGAGCGCGTTCGAGCCCTATCAGGCGAGCCTCGGCTCCGAGGCGCCCCTCGAAGAGCCTCGAGTCCGCCAGGGCCAGGCTCGCCTCGGCCACCGCCACCCCGTCGCGGGCGCGCTCGGCCGCGTGCTCGAGCTGGACGTTGCGCAGGCGAGCCACGACGCGACCCGGGGAGAGCGCGTCGCCTTCCCGCACCGTAAGCTCGATAAGCTCGCCGGCCTCTATCGCCGAGACGTCGCGCTTGCCGCGGTACGATAGGCTCCCGTAGGCCCGTAGCCTATCGGGCACCATGACCGTCCGCGCGACGGCGACCCGCGCGGCGAGCCTGGCGCCGTCCCCCACGCCGGCCGCGGAGCGACGACGGGAGAGCGCCGGGGCTACGGCGAGCGCCATCGCCAGGCAGGCGGCCAGGCCGATAGCCAGGGCCGTCGCCGCGGCCCCGGGGACTCGGCGGCCCGCGCCGCCCCGGGCTAGCGGCGCGTTCATAAGCGCTCCACGAAGGCGGCGAGGCTCGATGGCGGGATGCGGAGAAGGCTCTCGAGCCTACGCTCGGCCGCGATCATCGCTAGGAGCGCGTCGACTACGTCAACCTGGAGCCCCGCCCGCCTGAGCTCGGCCTCCACCTTCTCGGACCTCGTGGCCTTGCCGAGCCGGGCGCCCAGGGTAGCTATGCGCAGGCGCTCCTCTCCCAGGGCGAGGGCGTCGTCCTTGACGGCCAAGAGCCTCGCGGCCGATCGATACGACAGCGCGGCCGCCCTGAAGTCTCGCTCCAACCGCGAGGCCAGCAGTCGGTAGCGCTCCTCTTCGAGCGCAGCCGCCACGGCCGCCTCGCCGGGCTTGGGGGCCGAGGACAGCCGCCCGAGGGGCTCTAGGCCGACCGAGTTCCTCGTCCGCCTCGAACCCTCCGAGCCCGTCCCGGCACCGCCCGAGAGCGAGCCTGAGATAGGGGCCGAGTCCATGCTCAGCTCCAGGGATAGCATCCACTCGGCATCGCCGAGCGGCAGGCGATCTCCGTGGACGCGTCCGCTCGCCTCGAGGCTCAGGATAGGTAACCATGAGAAAGCCGCCAGCCGGGCCTCGGCTCGCCTCCTACCGAGGCTCGCCCGAGCGACCGCCAGCTCGCGCGAGCGCCGTAGGGCCAGGGGCAGGAGGACGGCCTCGTCGACGTCGACCGCGAGCCGCGTAGTCGGCAGGGCCTCCCCGAGGATGGGCAGCTCATCGAGCCCGAGCGCCTCGGCGAGCTCAGACTCGGCAAGCTCGGCGGCCAGCTCAGCCTCGGTCACCGCGAGCCCCATGGCGGCGAGGCTCAGGTCGGCCTCAACGATATCCGCCTCGGTGGCGAGCCCGAGCTCCCGTTCCTTGGCCAGGAGAGCCCTCTCGGCCTCGGCCAGGGATAGCGAGTCGCGCCGGATCCCGAGCCTGGCCTCCGCCGCCTGGCTAGCCCGATAGGCCGCTATCGCGGCCTCGGCCAGGGATTGCTCCTCGAGATCGAGCGCGTCCCGCGCCAGGTCCAGCTCCATGCGCTCTATGGCCCGCGCCGCGCCGCGCCGTCCCCCGTCCCAAAGCACCTGGCTCAGGCCTATCCCTAGGCTCCGCGAGGCCGCGTCGGGACCGAAGGCCGCCACGTCGTCGCCGGCCTCCGCGGTCAGCCTCACGCGCGGCAGGAAGTCCCTGAGGCCGAGGCCGAAGGCTGCCTCGCGAGCCTTCAAGGCCTCGCGCGAGGCCCTGAGCGACACGGCGTTGCGTACCGCTAGCTCGGCCGCCTCGGATACGCTCAAGGCGGTAGGGGCGGAAGGCTCGCTCACGGCGGGCCGTACGGGAAGGGGCTCCTCGCGTACGTAGAAGCCCGCGCAGGAGACGGGCAGGAGGGCGAGGCAGAGCGCCCGTGCGAGGCCCGCCCTCATGGCTCGTCCTCCCTCATGCGCTCCCTGAGCGCCAGGGCCGAGGCCTTGGCCGAGGAGCCTGCGGGAAGGGTCAGGACGGCCGCATCGAGGTCGCTCGCCGCGCCCTCGGTATCGCCGGCGGCCCAGCGCAGGGCGGCCCTATCGGCGAAGGCGAGGCCGGCCTCCGCCGATGCCTCCACGGCGCGCTCCGCGAAGGCCCAGGAGGCCGCCAGGTCGCCGGCCTCGTAGGCCAGGCTCGCGGCTAGGCGAAGCCCGGCGATCGAGGACGGGTCCAGGGCCAGGACTCCCTCGACCGCGAGCCTAGCCGCCTCGGCCTCGCCCTTGGACCTATGGGCCCTGGCGAGCCAGAGTCCCGCCTCCCCTCCCTCAGGCTGCCTTCTCAGCGCTCGCCGTAGGGCCCCAATCGCGCGCTCGTCGTTCCCCGCTAGGAAGTGAGCCTTTCCGAGCAGTACGGAGGCCGGATAGAGCGAGGCGTCCGACCCGAGCGAGGCCTCGGCTAGGCCTGCCGCCTCCTCGACGCGCCCGGCGTCGTAGGCGGCGGCCGCCTTGGCGTATGCCGATAGGGCCTCGGCCCGACCGGAGCTAGCGCCCGCGCACGAGGCGAGCAGCGCGCAGGAGCCGAGCAGGACCCGGATCGCGACCCGGGCTATCCGCGCAAGGCGACGATGCATGGGACCCCCTTACGGAGGCCCCACGCGCCGAGGATCTATTCTGATTGCGCTTTTACGTCAGGAATCGCGCGGCAATCCCTCAGGCGAAGTCTACCGCCCAGCCCGGGAAGGCCTCGAGCAGGGCCTCGCGGAGGTCGCGCTCTATGGTGGATTTCATCATATCCGTGGCAACGCTGCAGGCGGGGCAGGTTCCCGCGTCCGGCGTCGGGTAGTTCATGTATACGACTATGGCCCGGTCGTCCTTATAGTAGGTCATCTTCTTAACGAGGCCGAGCTCGGCCACGGACAGCTCCGACTGAGGCTCGATGACCCCGTCGAGTACGCTATCGAATTTCTCCCGCACGTCCATAGGCAGGTCCATGGCTATTCCTTCCCGTAGTCGATGAAATCGGGCAGTCGCTTCATTACTGCGGCCAGGTCGTCGCGTACGCGGCCTTCCTTGGGACGGAGGTGCATGAAGAAGGTCTTCGTCTCCGGGTAGGAGCAGAAGTGACGCAGGCGCTCAGGCTCGGCGAGTGACTCGAGTACGCCCCGGAGCTCTGCCGACAGGTCAGCGCCCTTCCATAGCAGGGTAAAGCGCTTCCCCCCGGCCTCGGCCTCCATGCGGCTCATGGACTCGAGGCCTTCTATGTTTGCCCTGCGAAGGTACGACGACTCGACGAGGTGGGCCTCGCCCCGCAGCCTCTTCTTCGTGAAGATATTCATGAAGAAGCGGTCTCGCACGCCGAGGAGCAAGGAGAGCGGGAGGTAGAGGAGCGAATGCCGCGCGTTGAGCGTCATCGTCCCCTTGGCCTTGCTCCAGTTCCCCGACAGGGCGAAGGCGAAGTTATAGCCTATCGAGCCGCCGATATTGACGTAGTTGGTGCTGCTCGGCTTCAGGAGTTCCTCGAGGTCCCTCGATATCCTGGAGCTTATGAAGCGGTTCTTCTTGGTTCCTAGGTAGTACTGCGCGGTGGCCGCTATCGCCAGTACGACGAGGGCCGCGAGGGCGTAAGGATTCATCGTTTGCCTTCCCCGGTCGTCGCGTCGAAGGCGGCGACCAGTTCCTTGGTGTTGAGCGCTAGGAGATCGTCCCTTCGGTGCAGGCCTTGGGACAGGAAGTCGAAGAAGAAGGCCGGAATGCCCGAGAGTCGCGCGTCCAGGCTCCAGTCGGCCCGGGACATGCCCCGCTTATTGACGCATAGGGCCGAGAAGGGAATCTCTATGCGTTCCAGCTCTTCCTTGATACGCAAGGCCTCCGATACCGATAGCTTGTCGGGGTTGATGACGACGCTGACGAAGCTCTCCTTGCCGAAGAGGTCCGCCAGGATGCCCAGGCGCCTACGGATGGCGCCTAGCCGTCCGTAGACCTTGTCGTCGTCCTTGTCGACGCAGCCCGAGGCCACGGGTGAATCGGGGTTGATCCTGGTTATGGTCTGGCGCCTGCTCAGTATGCGCTCGCGCAGCTTCGTTAGCTCGGCTATCCAGAGCCTCGATATAGCCGGCATGGCCAGGAAG
>CAZNNA010000079.1:4303-11940 GCA_964573825.1 uncultured Treponemataceae bacterium | reverse complement strand
AGGGGCCTCGTGGGGACCCCGAGCGCCGTGACGCTACGCAGCGCCTGCTCCGCGAAGAAGGCCCGGGACTCGGGCGTGCGCATCGCCGCCTGAGGAGCCGGCCGGGGCCGGATTCCCTCCCTGCCGAGCGGTAGGAGCCAGCGCACCTTGGCGCGCAGTACTCGCAGCGCCGACTCGTCGACCCGGGCGGCGAAGGCCTCGTCGGAGCGGTAGAGCCTCGCCAGCCTCGTCCACGAGGCGTCGTCCAGGCCTATGGTGCGGCTGAACATCAGGACGTCGTTGCCCGCCCGTATGGCCCGCTCGCAGGTCTCCGAGAGGCCTCCCGAGCTGGCGGCGCCCGACATCATGAGGTCGTCGGTGATGACGAGGCCGTCATAGCCCATGCGGCCGCGCAGCAGGTCCGTGATGACGTGGCTCGAGAGCGAGGCCGGTTCCTCGCTCCCGACGATGCGCGGGAAGGCGAGGTGGCCGCTCATGATGCCGGGTATGCCCTCGGCCGCGAGTATCCGGTAGGGAACGAGTTCGCGGTTCCACAGCGTATCCTCGTCGATGTCTATGACGGGGAGTATGCCGTGGGAATCTAGCTCGGTGTCGCCGTGACCCGGGTAGTGCTTGGCCGTGGGAATGACGCCGGCGTCCATGCTGCCCCGGGCCCAGGCCGCCGCCAGTACCCCGGTCTCCGTAGGATCGGCGGAGAAGGCGCGGGGGCCGACGATGGCGGAGGCCGGCCTCGTGGCCAGGTCGACGGTCGGGGCGAAATTCATGGTCACGCCCAGGGCCGCCAGCTCGAGGCCTATGTAGTAGCCGCTGGCGTAGGCGTCGCTCGGCCAGGCCGAGGCCCCTATGGCCATGTTGCCCGGCGTGACGCTCGTCGAGCCTCGCACGTGGCGTATCCAGCCGCCCTCCTGGTCCGTGGCCACGAAGGGCGGGATATCGAGGGGGCCCGACTCGGCGGCGTCCTGTATGGCCTCGATGGCGGAGGCCAGGCGGTCGGTATCGTCGGCGTTCCAACCGAATATCTTGACGCCGCCGAGGCCACGGCCCCGTATCCACGAGTAGAGGAGGGGCGTCGGAGCGTCGCCGCCGTAGGACAGCATGAAGAGCTGGCCGAGCCGTTGCTCGGGGCTCAGGCGCCTAAGGAGGGCCTCGGCCTCCGCCAGCGTATCGTCCCCGCGAAGCTTCCAGAACGACGACGCGTCGATGGCCTCCCTGGGAGGCTCGGCCAGGCGTTCGACCGCGGGCTCGGCGTCGTGGGGCGAGGCGCCCTCGCTGTGGGCCAGTGAGCAGGAGAAGGGTCCCGCGAGGACGACGAGTCCGGCGCCTAGCGCCGCTATGGCCGCGATGGCGGCCGGAGCCCTCAAGCTCGGCATCGACGCTCCCGGTCCCCAGGGCTAGGCGTAAGCCTGGCCCTCGAGCTCGTCTATGTACTGGGCGGCGCAATGGGCCGCCACGGCGCCGTCGGAGACCGCGGTGACGACCTGGCGGAAGGGCGTGGCCCTGACGTCGCCGGCGGCAAAGAGGCCCTTGACGCTGGTTTCCATGCGCTCGTCGGTGACTATGGAGCCCGTCTCGTCCCTGGAAACGGAATCCGGTAGGTAAGCCGCCTGGGGAACGGACCCGACGAAGACGAAGACGGCCGAGGCGGGTTCGTCGTAGACCCTGCCGTCGCGCAGGTCCTTGAGCGATACCGTCTCCACCGACCTTTCGCCCTTGATGGCCTCCACGACCGTCTGGAAACGAACGTCTATCTTGGGGTTGCCGAGGACGCGGGCCGCGACGGCCTTCTGCGCCCTGAAGCGATCCTTGCGATGCACCATTATGACCTTGTCGGCCAGCTTGGAGAGGAACATGGCCTCGTCGCAGGCCGAGTCGCCCCCGCCTACCACTACCATGCGCTTACCCTTGAAGAAGGGACCGTCGCAGGTGGCGCAATAGGAGACGCCGCGCCCCGCCAGCTCCTCCTCGCCCGGGGCGCCCAGGTGACGGTGCTTGGCGCCGGTCGCGGCTATCACGGCCTTGGCCTCGAGCCGGCCGTCCGAGGTCTCCACGGCGAAGCGCGCGCCCTCCTTGCGAACCGACGCGACGCTCGTGGAGGCGAAGGCCGCGCCGAAGGACTCGGCCTGGGCGCGCATGGTCTCCGACCAGGTATAGCCGTCCACGGGCTCTGGCAGGCCGGGATAGTTCTCCAGCCTATCGATGAGCAGGGCCTGGCCCCCGTGCGATAGCTCCTCCACGACGAGCGTCTTGAGGTTCGCCCGCGCCGCGTACTGCGCGGCCCCGAGGCCGGCGGCTCCGCCGCCTATGATGATGAGGTCGTATGTCGTATCCAAGGGTCCCTCCGCGTCCGGGGCCTCCCGAGGGTGGCGCGAACTCCACTATAATACCCATACGAACGCCATTTGTCATCGTTCGGGTTCTAGCCCGGGCTAGGCGCGGGCGGCCGGGAAGGCGATGGTGGTGACGGCGCCGTTCGCGTCCTTCCGCTCGAGCGAGCCGCCGAGCTGCCCCGCGAGCGCCTCGATCAGGTCCATGCCTATGCCCTTGTGCTTGCCGGGTAGCGGCCCCGCGTAGCCCGAGGAGGCGAAGCCGACGCCGTCGTCCGACACGGAGAAGGCGAAGTCGTCCCCCCGCCGCTCTATGGCTATGTCGACGCGGCCCGAGGCCCTGCCCGGGAAGCCGTGCTTGAAGGAGTTGGAGACGAGTTCCGTGGTGATGATGGCCAGGGGCATGGCCGCGTCTATCGGCAGGACTATGTCGCTCGCCCGGACGTTGAGCGAAACGCCCTTGGCCTTGGCGTCGTGCACCACGGAAAGGTAGTCCGTCAGCCGGGCGAAGTAAGCCGCCGCCTCTACGCCGTCCAGGGTGCTGCCGCGGTATATCTGCTCGTGAACCAGCGACATGGACTGGACCTGGGTCTGGCACTCGAAGAAGACGGCCTTGGCGCGCTCGTCGTCGACGCAATCGCTTTCCAGCGAGAGAAGGCTCGAGACTACCTGCAGGTTGTTCTTGACCCGGTGGTGTATCTCCTTGAGGAGGAGCTCCTTGGCGTCTAGCTCCCGCAGCATGGTGCGCTCGGCCTCGCGGCGGTCGCTGACGTCGTGGATCAGGCCTATCGTGCCCGTGCCCTTGCCCTGGAACTCCGGTAGGCTGACGCCGAGGCTCGTGATCTCGCCCCAGGAATCGACGTTGGCCTTGGTCCATTCGCCGCCGTCCTTGTGGCGCAGGCGCACGTCCAGGCCTCGCGTCATGCGCTCGCCCGAGCGCCGCTCGTCGAAGAGCTTAGGGGCCGAGTCGTGGCCCGTCCGTACGCCCTCGTAGCGCAGGAGCACGATGCTGCGCGAGACCTCCGGTACGTCCTCGGGGTGCACGATCTCGGCGAAGTGGCGCCCGATTAGCTCGGAGGGCTTCCAGCCGAGCTGCGAGACCGCGTCGTTCAGGTATACGAAGCAACCGTCACCGTCCAGTACGTAGACGATGTCCGGCACGCAGCGGAGGAGGTTCATGTAGCTGCTCTCGGCCCGGATGATATTGGAGTTCTGCCTATCCAGGCTCTCGCGGACGGCGGCCGCCTTGCGGGCTAGGATGGGCAGGTACCGTATCCAGGTGCCGGCGGGGTCGCGCAGTATGAAGGCGCTCGCCTCGTCGACGGTCTTCTCGGCGAGGGTGTTCACCGGGTGTCCAGGGTCTACGACGAGCACGGCGGGTATGGGCCAGAGCGATAACCAGTCCGCGAAGGCCCCGGAGGCGAATTCCGTGTCGGTGATGACGACGTCGGCGTCGCCCATCACGAGCTCGACGGCGCGCAGGTCGTCGGCTACGGTCGTCGAGAACTGCTCCGTATCCAGGGCCTCGGATACGCGGCTCGAGAATTCCGCGCCTTCCATGGCGATGAGCACCCGTATCCTGCGTTGCATCGCCATGTCGTCTCTTCCTTTCCTTAGCGTTGCGGCCTCCCTCAGCGTAGTCCTCAGCTCGGAGGCGAGTCAAGATGCGCCGCCATTCCGGGCGCGGCGCGTCTCGTCTACAAGATTCCTAGGCGTAGGCCGAAGGCCACGTTGGGCCTGATGAACTCCTCGAGCCTCGTCGAGGCCTCGCTCGGTATGAAGACGAAGCCGCCCTCGATATAGAGGCCGATGGACTTCAGCGCCGGGAGGTCGAGCTTGAACTTGGCGAGCTCCCATTGACCGATGACGCCCGCCAGGATCATGTAGCGGCCCTCCGGAGGGGAGAAGAGCTGTCCCAGGTCGGAGCGCATGCTGAAATACGTGAAGCTCGCGCCAAGCGCGAAGGACATGGAGTAGAAGTCCCAGTCCGGCCCGAAGTAGTACGCGAAGGGTAGGTAGGCTAGGTTGGCCAGGAGCTTGGCTCCGAGCACGTAGCCCCTGAAGCGCGATAGCTCCGCCGCCGGGGTACCGTCGTCGGCGAGCCCGAGGGGATTGTCCCAGCTGGGCTGGGCGTCGAAGCCCTGCCCCAGGGCTACCTGGAGCTTGACGTTATCCTCGAAGAACGATAGGCCGAGGCCCAGCTCCGCGCGCGTGGCGCCGAAGAGGTGTAGGTCGGCGTAGGAGCCCTGTATGAAGCCCGGCACCTCGTAGGAGGCCTTGTCGCCGCTCCGTAGGGCCACGGACACGTCCTTAAGGCCGCTCGGGTCCGAGGCGACGCCTTCTATGGATATTACGCCGTTGTAGCGGCCGTTCTGGGCGGGCTTAAGGAGGCCTACGCGAGGCGCCTCGGTATCGAGGACGACCATGCGCTTGCGAACCGCGACGGAGCCGTCGGCGAAGGTGGCCACGACGGTCAGGCGGAGGGTCCCGTTCGGGTATTCCTGGGTCTCCAGCCTATGCTTGAAGGTCGCCGCGCCAGAGGCCCGATCGTACGTCTTGCCGTTATCTCGGCTGACCTCGACGAGGACGGGGCGGCGGGCCGCCCGGAGCCGCTTGAAGGCGGCGACGGCCTCGCGGTCATCGGGCGAGGGCTCCGGGGCCGACCAGCCGGCGGTCCCGGTCAGGAAGGGCCGCCCGACGACGAAGTCGCCCGAGAGCACCGAATCGATGTCGACCCAGGGACCATCGCGCTCGAACGCTATGGAACGCGGCTCGGAGGCTATGGGCGCTCCCGAGCCGGAGACGGCCTCGACGCGGAAGGATAGCTCCGTAGCCGCGTCGCCCGCGGAACCGACGCCGCGCCCCGCGAGGTCGGCGGCCGTCACCGGCAGGCTGAACCAGCCGGTCGGTCCCAGGGTCACCGTGGCGAAGGGCCGACCGTCAAGGGTGACGTTGGCCCGCTGGATCGGCTCGGCCGAGACGACGCGGCCGTCCAGGGTAAAGCGGCCGGCCAGGCGCTCGCCGCGGGCCGGGAAGACTATCTCCGCGTAGTCGGCCTTGGCCGACTCGAGAACGACGACGTTGCGCGACTGGTGCGACTGGTTGCCCGCCTTGTCGCGGGCGCTGACCTTGACGTTGTACCAGCCCGGGGCCAGTCCGCCCAGGTCGAGCTCCCGGCTGAAGACGCCGTCGCCGGTAAAGGAAACCACCCGCTCGGGGTCGGCGGAGCCCAGGCGCGCGAGGGCTATGGTCGTCTCCGCGAGCCCTATCGCGTCGGAGCTCCGCCCGCCGACGGTCAGGCGCGAGACGCCTTCCCAGCCGTCGGAGGGAACGTCCAGGCTCAGGACGGGCGGCGTGTTGTCGACGGCGACGAGTCCCGCCGCGAAGCCGGGCGTATCGTAGCCGTCGATGAGCCGTAGGTACACGCTATGGACGCCGTCGGGCAGGATGCGCGTGTCCAGGGCGTAGCGCCACTCGGTCGTGCCGGTCGCCGCGTTATAGGTGGCGCCGTGGTCGAAGGATACCTGGACCGAGGCTATGCCGTTGGCGTCGGAGGCCGTGCCGCCGAGTTCCACGGCGCCTCGGTTGACCACGCTGACGTCGGGCGTCGAGAGGAGGGCGACCGGTTCCTCGCGGCTGACGCGGAAGCGCCTGGAGGCCGTCTCTCCCCGCACTCCGTTGAGGTCGACGGCGTAGGCCTCGAAGCCGTGCTCGTTGTCAGCCAGGTCGGCTAGTCGCAGCGCCACGGCGAAGCCGTTGGCCCCGTCCAGGCGGGTCCACTCTCCTCCGTCGAGGCGCCAGTGAAGCTCCGCCACGCCGTCGTCGTCGAAGGCCATGCCGGATACGGTTAGGTCGGAGCGTATCACCTCGTCCTCGGCGGGTATCTGTATCTCTACGAGGGGCTTGTCCGAGGCCGTGTCCACGGCGAAGGCCGCGGGCTCGCCTGACAGCGGCGCGAGCGCGAAGGCGTTGCCCGAGGCATCCACGGCGCGGAAGGCTAAGGCCGCCCCGCCGGAGGGCAGGGCGCCGAGGTCGACGAGCCGCGAGAAGGCCCAGCTCCGGGGCCTGGCTTCCTGCCCCGGAGTCGAGACGCCTGCGGGCGCGAAGGGAAGCGGCTCCCAGGCCCGGCCGTCCGGGCTGTACTCGAGCGAAGCCAGGGCGGAGTAATCGTCGATGCGGCCGGAGACGAGGACGGTGCCGTTGACCGTGTCTCCGGTCCGGGGCGTCTCCAGGAAAGCTCTCGGCGCCTCGGCGTCGAGGAGGGGCGCCGATAGCGCCCTGCCCTCGGCACCGGAGCCGTCCACGGCCCGTACGAGCAGGGGGCGGGCTCCCCGGCCGGCTTGCGGCTCTACGCGGACGCTGAAGGAGCGGGTTCCGCTCTCGCCGGGTACGCTCGCCCCGTCGGCCCGTACCCAGGAGAGGCCGCCGTCAAGCGAGTACTCGACGCGGGTCACCCCGTTGGGATCGGCCGCCTCGCCGGAGAGCGTGAAGGTTCCGGCGATAGGGAGTCCCGTCCTCGGCTCGCGTATCGTCACTACCGGCGCGCCCGAGTCGGCGACGGCCGGTAGGGGGCCCAGGGAGAATTCGTCGCCGTCCACGGTCGTGGCGCGCAGGGTCAGCGACTCCGCGAGCCCGTCGGCGGTAGCCAGGAGGCTGACCCGGGAGCCCTCGAAGGAGGCCGCGGCGAAGGGCGCCGGGGGATCGAGCCTGACGCTCGCCAAGGGCCTGCCGTAGAAGAGCAGGTCGAGCGTACGCTCTCGGGACAGGGCGAGGCCGTCGCCCCCGTCGTACGCGGAGGCGTAGAGGCCCTCGGCGGTCACGACGCTCGCGGCGAGGCCTGGGCGAGGCTCGGCCACCCTATAGAAGGATGTCTGGAGCGTAGACTCGTAACCGAGCGCGTCGACGGCCTTAAAGGCGACATGATTGCGCTCGTAGGGCAGGCTCTGGGGGAGGGGTATCGAGATCGCGTAGCTCCCGTCCGGCGACGCCTTGGGCAGCCTGAGCGCCTGCCACTCTCCCTCGTTCATGGACACCGAGGCGGAGCGGAGGCCCGAGGCGGCCCTGGCGACCAGGGATAGCGAGGCCTTGGGGCCCACGACGAGGCTCGAGCCGGGCGCCGGTTCCTGAAGCGAGAGGACGGGCGGCTCGGCGGGCGCGAAGGTCTCCGGGGCGGCGGGGGAAGCGAGGGGCGGCTCGGGCGCAACCGCCACGGTGAGCGCGGAGCGGGAGGCGTTGCCGGTGGCGTCGACGGCGACGATGACGACGCCGGCGCTCCTGGCCTTGGGTTCCAGGGCGAGGGTGACGGTCGCGTCG
>CAZNNA010000079.1:0-4293 GCA_964573825.1 uncultured Treponemataceae bacterium | reverse complement strand
GGGGGGGGGGCCGCGCCCCCCCCCCCCGGGAGGAGGGGCAGCTCGCCGCGCGCCTTGCCGTACTCGTACGATAGCGAGGCTATCCCCCGCGCGTCGCTCGCCCTGAGCGCCACGGTGAAGGGCCGGCCGGCGGCAGCCCCGGGAGACGATGGCGCCAGGAATTCTACCGACGGCGGCGTCGAGTCGTAGTCAAGGGCCACGACGGAGGATAGCTCGCCGCGCTCCAGGTCCAGGACCGCGATCGCTAGCGCGACCGGGCCGTCGGGCGACGGGGGCAGTCGCAGCGAGGCGATCCAGTCGCCTGGCGCCGAGCCTTTCTTGAGGGCTATCGGTGCCGGGGCGGAGTCGCCCCCGACGCTCCAGGTCGCGCTCGGTTTCTTGGGGTCGAGCGATAGTCCCGAGAGGCTCAGCGTTACCTTGAGCTCTCCCGATACGCGGAGCGCTTCGCCCTGGGCCTCCCGGGGATCGCCGCTGGCGGAGGCGAGGCCCGGGCCGAAAGGCGCTCCCCAGGAGACGGCGCCTAGGGCGTCGCTACCCGACAGGCTAAGGTAGGCTGCCCCCGCGACGCTCTCCCCCGTTGCCCGACCGGAGCGAGGGGCGGACGGGAGCGCCGTCCGGGGCTCGGCGGCGCGCGTAAGGCCGGCCAGTAGGTCTAGCTCGGCAACGTTGCCCGCCCTGTCCACGGCGCGGAGGACTAGGGCTCTCGCCGAGACGCCGGTTCCGGCCGGGACGTCGGCGCCGAAGGTCATGACCTCGGCCGGCTCGAGGGCCTCGACGGCGCCGTCGCGCGCGAGCTCGACGGAGGCTATGGACTCGAGCCGCTCGCCTAGGCTCACAGCGAAGAGCGTAGGGCCTGCGACCTCGTCGCCGTCGCGAGGCAGGATGCGCGCTAGCGCCGGCGCGGCGGCATCTGACATGAAGGCCGTCATGGCCCGGGCCTCGTTGCCGGCCCGGTCGCGGGCGCGGACGTCAAGCCTCGAGGGAGCCGGGAGCCCGGCCGCGAGGCTCGAGGCGCTCGCGTCGAAGGTCGCCAGGTACGCTTCGCCGACGGAGCGCAGCGGCAGCCACGCGCCGCCGTCGAGGGAGTATTCGACGCTGGCGACGGCGTCTCCGTCGACGGCGCTTACGCGTAGCTCGGCGGCGCCGGATAGCCAGGAGCCGTGGGTCGGTGAGAGCATCCTCAGCTCGGGCGCCGTCGCGTCGGTAGAGAAGACGAAGGGCCCCGCCGAGACGGCATGGCCGCGCGAGGTCTCCACGATGACGGTCGTGGGCACGGTGGCGCCGTCGGCCACGCGGCTCACGACGACGCGGTCGCCCTGGAGCGAGGCCGCGACCAGGGAGGATTCGGGTTCCAGCCTGACCGAACGGGGGCCGTCGCCGTCGAAGGGGGCCACGAAGCGGCCCGAGGCCGGCCTGCCTTCGAGCACGGCGATGGATCGGGGGCCGCCATCCGTCGGCCCGGCTAGGCCGAAGTCGACGAGGGGGCCCGCTCGAGGCCTCGAGTAATCGACGGAGGCGAGGGGAAGGCGCGCGACGCCGATCTTGCCGGCGGCGTCCTCGGCCTCGAGCCGCAGCTCGAGCACGCCGAAGGGCAGCTCGGCGCCTATAGGCACGGAGAACGCGTGGGGGCCCGGTCCCTTGGGCAGGGGTAGGGCGATGGCCTGAGAACCGTTTATCGAGTAGGCAAGGCGCGCGAGCGGATTGGCCGCCTCGACGAGCCCCGATACGGACGCCTTGCCGTCGAGCGCCGAGAGGGAGTCGCCGGGCCTGAAGGGCCTGCGGCCTCCGAGGGAGTCGGCCGCCTCGAGCGACGCGAAGCGCGGCGCCGGGCCGACGTGCCTATAGTCGCGCCTGAGCCAGGGTCCTGCCAGGCCGTTGACGTCGGTAGCCCGGATCCAGAGAGCGCGCGCGCCGGCCGCCAGGTCCGGTACGGCGAAGGCGAAGGCCCCGTCCGTCTGGATGACCGCCTCCGGGCCGCCGTCTATCCTCCAGGTCACGGAGGCCACCCCGTCGTCGTCGCGGGCCTCGCCCGCGACCATGAGAGCGCCCTCGCCGCCCTGTCCTTCCGCCGGTAGCGCTAGCGATACGGTCGGCAGGTCGGCGGTCGGGTCTACGGGCCTCGCGGCTACCAGCGTCGTCACGTTGCCCGCGACGTCCCGCGCCGCGAGCCTGACCGAGAAGGCGCCGGCCTTGGCGGGCGCCTCGAAGCCCACGGAGAAATACGGGTTGCCGGGCAGGAGCTCGACCGTTCCCTTCTCCTTCCCGCTCTCCCAGGAAAGCGAGGCGACGCCTACGTCGTCGCGGACGCGACCCCGAAGCTCGAAGCGACCGTTGACGCCTTCGCCTTCCGACGGCGAAACGATGACGAGCTCCGGCTTGGTGTTGTCGACGAAGAAGAGGAAGACGGCGCGGCCCTCGGAGCCTACGCCGTCGACGCTACGGAGCCAGAGGACCGAGGGGCCGTCCGGGAGCGCGCGCGTATCGATGGAGACCGAGAAGCTGCCCTCCAGGGCTCGCCTGTCGTAGCGGTAGCGCAGGGGTATCCAGGTCCTGCCCGAGTCGCTCGAGTAGGCGGCCGAGGCTATCCCGTTGGCGTCCTTCATGGTACCGGATACGGTGACGCGGCCTGATACGATGGCGCCGAAGCCGGGGGCCCGTATGTCGTGGGCCGGCTTGGTCCGGTCGAGGTGGAAGGACACCGCCTGCTCGATGCCGGCTACGCCGTTGACGTCGACGCCGCGCGCGCGTATCGTCCGCAGGCCGTCGGCCAGGGCAGCGGTGGACAGGTAGTAGGACCAGTAATCGCCGCCCTCGGCGCGGGCCCAGGGGCCGTCGTCGACGCTGACCTCGACGTAGGCTACGCCGTCGTCGTCGACGCAGGTGCCTACGACGTTCAGGTCGGCGCCTACCCGCGCGAGCGGGAGCGGGTTGACCAGCCCGACGACGGGCAGGTCGGAGGCGGGGTCAATGACGATATCGAAGGGCGCCGAGTAGGCCACGTTGCCCGCTGCGTCGGTCGCCCTGGCGAGTATATTGTAGGTCCCCGGCTTGAGGGCCGAGGCATCGAAGTCTATAGACCAGTTATCGAGGCCGTCCGCGGCGTGGAACTCCGAGCCCTTGGTCGCCCCTGCGACGATGGGAGCCCGCTCGGGCGCGATCGGCGCCGGCCGTTCCTGCGCCGCGGCGCTCGCCAGGGCGATGCCGAGCAGGCCGCGGAGTACGCTGTTCTTCGTTCGTCCCATGTTCGTGGCTCCAATCGAGGCGTGGCGCCTTCCATTAAGTATCGGTACGATCCGCTCGAGGGCGGAGTGGCTTAGTGGAGGATATAGCTTTCGACAAATATAGCATACAATTATGTGTATATCTATGCGACGAGCTTGGCGCCCCTGCCTTAAAAAACATTGAGCAAGCCTCGGTATTCGTCTATACTGTGCCCTGCGTCATCGAGGAGCCATGCATGAATGTTGGTAGCGATTTCATAGTACGGGACTTGGGCGCGCGGTCGGTCCGCTCGCCCCTGGCGTTCTCCAATGCCGTGGGCGATGCCGTCGCGAATTTCGTCGATGACGCCGACGCGGTACGCTGGGGAGGCGGCTCCAGGGCTCCCGGCCGCGAGGCCGACCGGGGCGATATACTGCTCGAGAAGGCCGGTCCCCGCGAGCGCATCTACTTCAACCCGGCCCACGTGCACGCGGGCATAGTGACCTGCGGCGGTCTCTGCCCGGGGCTCAACGACGTCATCCGCGCCGTAGTCCGATGCCTCTGGAACCGCTACGGGGTCAGGCGCGTCTCGGGTATACGCTTCGGCTACAAGGGCCTCTTGCCGGAGTACGGGCTGGCGGTCAAGGAGCTGACGCCCGACGTCGTAGACGATATCCACAAGATAGGCGGTACCATCCTGGGCTCGTCGCGGGGCGGCGGCGAGCGTACCTCGGATATAGTGGACGCGATAGAGCGCATGAACCTGAACGTGCTCTTCGCCGTGGGCGGCGACGGCACGCAGAAGGGCGCCATGGCCATAGCCGAGGAACTGGAGAAGCGGCGCCTCAAGGTGGCCGTCGTCGGCATACCCAAGACCATAGACAACGACCTCCTGTTCGTCGACCGGTCCTTCGGCTTCGAGACGGCAGTGGAGAAGGCCGCCGACGCTGTCACGGCCGCCCACGCCGAGGCCCACTCGTCCATAAACGGCATCGGCCTCGTCAAGCTGATGGGCCGCGACTCGGGCTTCATAGCGGTCCATACCGCCTTGGCTACCCACGAGGCCAACTTCGTGCTGATACCGGAGGTGCC
>CAZNNA010000078.1:0-12030 GCA_964573825.1 uncultured Treponemataceae bacterium | reverse complement strand
GGCCTATCCTATGGCTATGGCTATAACACTCTATTCGGAGGGAGCCGCCCGCGAGGTCACCGGCTCCAAGCACGTGCTCGAGATAGACGGCAGGCGCTACCTCATAGACTGCGGCGCCTTCCAGGGCAAGCGCGACGAGTGCGACCGCAAGAACCGCGCCCTCGTGCGGGACCCGGAGTCGATCGAGGCGGTGATACTCACGCACGCCCACTTCGACCACTGCGGGCTCCTACCGCTCCTATCCAAGCGCGGCTTCAAGGGCAACGTCTACTCGACCCCCGCGACGCGCGACCTGGCCAACATCATCATGATGGATTCGGCCCGCATCCAGGCCCGCGACGCCGAGTACCTGGGCAAGCAGGCGGCCAAGCGCGGCGCTGCCTTCGACTGGAAGCCGCTCTACGACGAGCTAGACGCCGTCGAGGCCACGGGCCAGTTCGTCACCGTGTCCTACGGCCGGCCCATCCAGGTCGGTCCCGACCTGCGCGCCGTCTTCCGGGACGCCGGCCACATCCTAGGTTCCGCCACGGCCCACGTCACCGCTAGCGCCGACGACGGCCGCGTCGTACGCATAGGCTTCTCGGGCGACCTCGGGCGCCCCGACAAGCCCATCATCCGCGACCCCGAGCCCATGGACCCGGTGGACTACCTCGTCATAGAGAGCACCTACGGCGACCGCCGCCACGAGAGCACCGTAGACGCCATGGACAGGCTGGCCGAGGTCGTCAACGACACGGTCAGGCGCGGCGGCAAGATCATCATTCCCGCCTTCGCCATAGAGCGTACCCAGGAGCTCATATACTACTTCCATATGCTGGTGGACCAGGGCCGCATACCCAAGATACCCATCTGGGTGGACTCCCCCATGGCCGTCAACGCCACGAGCATCTTCCAGGTACACCCCGAGTGCTACGACCAGGAGACCCACGAGGCCTTCCTTAAGCACCACAACAACCCCTTCGGCTTCAACGAGCTGCGCTTCAGCTCCAGCGTCAACGACTCCAAGATGCTCAACGCCCTGGATACCCCGGCCATCATCATGTCGGCCGACGGCATGTGCGAGGCCGGCCGCATCCAGCACCACCTCATCCACAACATCTCCGACGACCGCAACACCATACTGATAGTCGGCTACATGGCGGCCCACACCCTGGGGCGCCGCATACGCGACGGCCAGAAGGAGGTGCGCATCCACGGCGACCCCTTCAAGGTCAAGGCCAAGGTCGAGGAGATCAAGGCCTTCAGCGCCCACGCCGACTACGCCGAGACCTGGGACTGGATGAGCCGCATGGACCTGTCCTCCCTCAAGACCGTCTTCCTGGTCCACGGCGAGGACGAGTCGGTCGAGGCGCTCAGGCGCTTCCTCCTGGACAAGGGCCTGAAGGACGTACGGATAGTGGACTACGGGGAGCGCTACGAGCTGTAGGGTTCGGGCGAGGACGTAGGGAAGGTAAACCAAGCGGCCTAGGGGCGGGCCTTCCCCTTTCCCAGCTTCCCTAGGTAGCGGTAGATGCTCGCCTCGGAGCTCTTGAGGGCCACGGCCACGTGGCTTACCGCGCCCTTCAGGAGGAAGACGCCCCTCCTGTCCAGGGCCTCTACGATGCAGAGCTTCTCCTCCTGGGTCAGCCTATCCACGGGTACGCCGTGCCGGGCCACCACGTCGCTCACGACGCTATCGGTGACGGCCTCCAGGGAGTTGGGGAAGCGCTCGGCCGCCTCCCTGTCCTCGGCGGGCAGGCTGATGACGGCCTTGGGCGAGTTTCGCTCCACGAAGGCGTCCGGATGGCAGAGCTTGAGGACTCGTGTACAGACGTCCTCGTAGCGGCTGTCATCGAAGTTTATGCAGAGGAGGGCCACGGGCCTGCCCGAAGGATCCTTGACGAAGAGGCTGGAGGAGCGCAGCACCCGCCCGTCGCCGGAGAGGCTCGAGTAGTTGATATGGAAGTCGGCGCTCTCGTAGCTCCGCGCGGCCATCATCTCCAGGGCCTTGGTCGTAAGCGGCGCGCCGAGGGTACGGCCGCTCACGTGGCCGTTGGCAATGGCGACTATGGAGTTGGCCGAGTCGCCCAGGTCGTGGAGCACCACCTCGTAGTCCGGCCCGAGCGAAGCCGCCAGGAAATCCACGAGGAGCGAGTACTGCTTGAGTATAGCCTTGTTCATGGCTAGGCATTATACGCCCGTACCAGGCTTCGCGGAACTAGGCTCGTTATTAAAAATCCTCGTTGTAAGAATAAATTTGATAGACGACAAAAAACTCTCATGCTATCATCTGGTCAATGGGAGGACACTAGCATGGCGATTGACTATATTCCCGAGCCCTTCAGGATCAAGATGGTCGAGACCATCAAGACGCTCGACCGGGCCGACCGCGAGCGCAAGATAGCGGAGGCCAAGTATAATCTCTTCAACCTGCGCGGCGAGGACGTCTACATAGACCTCCTGACCGATTCCGGTACCAACGCCATGAGCCAGGAGCAGTGGGCCGGCGTCATGCGCGGCGACGAGGCCTACGCCGGCGCCAAGAGCTACTACAAGCTCGTCGATGCCGGCAAGGACATCTTCGGCTACGGCTACATCCAGCCGGTCCACCAGGGGCGCGCCGCCGAGAAGGTGCTCTTCCCCACCTTCCTCTGCAAGGGCAAGGTGGCCATATCCAACATGTTCTTCGATACCACGCGGGCCCACGTCGAGCTGGCCGGCGCTCGCGCAGTCGACTGCGTCGTCCCCGAGGCCAAGGACCCCAGCCGCCGGGCGCCCTTCAAGGGCAACATGGACGTGCCGCGCCTGGAGAGGCTCATAGCCGAGTACGGCCCGGAGAACGTCGGCCTCGTCGTCATGACCATAACCAACAACTCCGCCGGCGGGCAGCCGGTATCCATGGAGAACATGGCCGCCGTGGCCGAGGTCTGCCGCAAGCACCGCATACCGCTCGATATAGACGCGGCCCGCTTCGCCGAGAACGCCTACTTCGTCAAGCAGCGCGAGGCCGCCTGCAAGCACATGAGCGTCAAGGAGATCATAGGCAAGATGTTCTCCTACGGAGACATGTTCACCATGTCGGCCAAGAAGGACGCCATAGTCAACATGGGCGGCCTCATAGGCGTCAAGGATCCCGAGTCGCCGCTCATCCCCAAGATAAAGGCCGCCTGCATCAGCTTCGAGGGCTTCATAAGCTACGGCGGACTATCCGGACGCGACCTCGAGTCCCTGGCCATAGGCCTGTACGAGGGTATCGAGGAGTCCTTCCTGCGCTACCGCATAGGCCAGGTCGAGTACCTGGCCTCCCGGCTCGACGACGCCGGCATCGCCTACCAGGCCCCGGTCGGCGGCCACGGCGTCTTCGTCGACGCCAAGGCCATGTTCCCGCACATACCCTACACCGAGTACCCTGCCCAGGTCCTGGCCGTGGAGCTCTATAAGGAAGCCGGCATACGCACCTGCGACATAGGCTCCTACATGCTCGGCAACGATCCCGATACCGGCAAGCAGCTCGAGTCTACCTTCGAGTTCACCCGCTTCGCCGTGCCGCGCCGCGTCTACACCCAGGCCCACTTCGACGTCATGGCCGAGGCCCTCATAGCCATAAAGGCGCGGGCCTCCTCCATCAAGCGCGGCTTCCGCATCACCTGGGAGCCGCCCATACTGCGCCACTTCCAGGCCTCGCTCGAGCCCATCAAGGGCTAGCGCCATGGCCCCTTCCGTGCTTTACTGCCCGGAGGGGGCTTTGTGAAATGTTCGACCGCGCTATCCGGCACGACGAGGGGCTCGACGCCCGCAGCGGTAGCTTGGCCGCCCACTCGATCATGGCGAAATCGTCGAGCATGATACCGTAGTGCCTTCCTTGGGGGTGATAGCCTATTCGCTTACGGGCTCCGGAAAGCGACAGGGCCCTGAGCAAGGCTTCGGGCTCTACCGCCTTGGCTCTTCCGGCCTCGGCCAGGCTGAAACGCCCCGTAAGGCGGCCGTCTTGCCGACGTCCAGCTTAGCGCTCACCGCCGCAAAGCTGCTCGCCGCGTACGTAGCGACGACGTCGGTTCCGGAGCAGCCCGCGAGCGTCACGGTAAGCGCGATTCCGAAGGCCGCCATTCTGGAGGCCGCATGCCAAGTATTCCGCGCGTTCATAACGTTACTCCTTGTACGGTAGGAGCCCTGAAGTTCCGTAGCCTCAGGGCATTGGTGACGACGGACACGCTCGACAACGACATAGCCGCCGCCGCGAACATCGGGTTGAGAAGGGGACCGCCGAAGAGGTACAGGAGCCCCGCGGCGATGGGTATGCCGAGGACGTTGTAACCAAAGGCCCAGAACAGGTTCTGCTTGATGGTCCGTATCGTCGCCTTGGACAGCGCCAAGGCGGCTACCGCGTCGACCAGGTCGCCGCGGGCCAGGACGATGTCGGCCGATTCCGCGGCGACGTCGGTTCCCGAGCCGATCGCTATGCCGACATCGGCGCGGGCGAGGGCCGGGGCGTCGTTGAGCCCGTCGCCGACCATGGCTACCACCCTCCCGCTGGCCTGGAGCTTCGCTACTTCGGCTGACTTGTCCTCGGGCAATACTTCCGCCAGGACCCTGTCGACGCCGACGGCCCGCGCGATGGCCTCGGCCACCGGCCGGGAGTCGCCGGTTATCATGGCGGTCTCGATGCCCAGAGACTTGAAGGCGGCTATCGCCGCCGCGCTGCTCGGCTTGACCGTGTCGGCCACGGCGACGAGGCCCGCGAATCGCCCGTCCACCGCCACGAGCATGACCGTCTTACCGTCTCCCGAGAGCCTAGCGAGCTCCGCGCTCCCTTCGCCGAAGGGAACCGCGTTCTCGCGCATCATGCGCTCGTTGCCTACGAGCACCCGCCGCCCTCCGACCGACGCCTCGAGTCCACGGCCGGCAACGGCCTTGACCTCCCGCGGTTCGGAGAGGGTAAGCCCTGCGCCCTCCGCCGCCTTTACGATGGCGGCCCCGAGGGGATGCTCCGAGCCTTTCTCAGCGCTCGCCGCCAGGGCAAGCACCGGGGAGGCGTCGAGCGAGGACGCGCCCTCGGGCGTCCAGGCGAGGACATCGGTAACTGAGGGTTTCCCGACGGTTATGGTCCCCGTCTTGTCAAGGACGACCGATCGAACCTTGTAGGCCGTTTCGAGGGCTTCCCCTCCCTTTATCAGGATACCGAGCTCCGCTCCCTTGCCGGTACCCACCATGATCGCGACCGGCGTCGCCAAGCCCAAGGCGCAGGGGCACGCTATGGTCAATACGGCCACGAACACGCGGAGAGCGAACTCAACGCTCTGCCCGGCCAGCAGCCAGGCTCCTGCCGACAGGATAGCGATGGCGACCACCGCCGGCACGAAAACGCCGGACACCTTATCGGCGAGCGCCGCGATCGGAGCCTTTGAACCCTGCGCTTCCTCGACGAGCCTGACTATCCTCGCGAGAGCGGTATCGGCTCCGATAGCCGTGGCCCTGAACAGGAACATGCCCGGGCCGTTGATCGTGGCGCCTGCGACCTTGTCCCCCGGAGCCTTGGCGACAGGGAGGCTCTCGCCGGTAAGCATGGATTCGTCGACCGAGCTCGCGCCTTGTACGACTACGCCGTCGACGGGCAGGCGTTCGCCCGGGCGAACGCGCAGCAGGTCGCCGACTTCGACTTCGTCCACGGGCAAGTCCATGTCGCCATCCTCGTGCACGACGGTCGCGGTTTTCGGGGCCAGTCCCATGAGTTTCTTGATGGCCTCGGACGCGCGGCCCTTGGAGCGGCCTTCCAGGAATTTCCCGAGCAGTATAAGGGCGAGTATGGTCGCGGCGACCTCGTAGTACAGGTGTTCCGCCCCGGAGAAGTCGCCCGTAGCTATCTGTACCGTGGACCAGGCGCTGTAGAGGAGCGCCGCGGAGGTGCCTACGGCGATGAGCGTGTCCATGTTCGGGTTGCCGCGAAGCATCGACCGGAAGCCGACCGTGTAGAACCGGAAGCCTGCCATTACGGCCGGTACGGTCAGCAGGATTTGGGCTATGGCGAAGTTGAGGGGATAGTGCATGGCGCTGACGAGGCGAGGAACGGGAAGGCCTACCATGTGTCCCATCGACAGGTACAGGAGAGGAAGCGAGAACGCGATAGCGACCGCGAAGCGGTTGCGGAGAGAACGGAGTTCGCGGGCCTTGGACAGGGCGTGCTCGTCCTCCGCGCCGTCGCCGTCCTGCGCGAGCGCCTCGTACCCTGCCGCCTTGACGGCCCGCTTGATTTCCGAGAGCCGCGTCAGGGCCGGGTTCCAGCGAACCTGTAGCCGCTCGCTGGCGAAGTTGACCGAAGCGTCCGCTACGCCCGCCATACCCCTGACCGCCTTCTCGACCGCGGCGGCGCAGGCGGCGCAACTCATGCCGCCTATCGGCACGCTCGCGGTTTTCTCCGCCGTAGGAAGCACCGCGACGTAACCCGCCCCCGCGATGGCCTCGGCGAGCGCTTCGAGCTTGAGCTCGCGTTCGTTGTAATCTATGGTAAGAGCCTCGGTCGCGAAGTTCACCGAGGCGGAGCGGACGCCGGGTAAGGCGCTTGCGACTCGCTCGGCCGCCCGAGCGCACGCGGCGCAGTGCATGCCGCGAAGAGGGATGGTTTGAATAGGCATAAATACCCCCAGGGGGTATAAGTTACTGCCCTTCACCTCCGTTGTCAAGCGGCAGGCGCATCTCGAACCTGCTACCTGTGCCAGGACGGGAACCCGGCCTGCCGGAGCGGATGGCGTTGGACAGCGGGTTCTCCGCCGCGTAGAGGGGGAGCGGCTCGGAGGCGACAGCCCCTCGGACGAGAGCTAGGCGCGAGGCGGCCGGACGCGCTCCAAGACGGAGCTTCCGCACCTACAGAGGTAACGATTCTCTCCGAGCGGGTCGAGGGCTTCCTTGCCGCCGGAGGCGATATCGCGATCGACGTCGGCGATCAGTAGGCGCCTCATACCATCCGCTTGAGGTTGTCCATGAGCTCGTCAGCGACTTCGTCCTCTCCGGCGCGCAGGCGCTCGATGAGGCAATGGTGCAGGTGATGCTCGAGGATCAGGAGACTCGTCTTCCCGAGCGCGGCCTTGGCAGCGGAGACTTGGGCGATGATGTCGTCGCAGTAGACATCCTCGCTTACCATGCGTCGGATGCCGCGGATCTGGCCCTCGATACGCGCGAGCCTCGAGTCGAGCGAGCGTTTCAGCTCTTCAGGCCGTTTGGTACTGCGCCCGTCGCAGCGGCAAGCAGGACGATCGGGACCGTATTCGTTCTTGGACATGGTAGCTCTACCGCCTTCCGCACGCACTTCGTAGCGGTATCGGCCGGCCTCCGGAGCCGGCGCCGTCGCGCGCATCCGTTCAGGTTAGCCGGTATATACCCGCAGGGGGTATCATAGCCAGCGGATACCCGGGCGTCAAGTTAACGGCGGAACGCCAACCCGAGCGGCCTAGGCGCGCCGGCCCTGGCTCGCTTGCGGCATCGCCCCATCCGTGCTTAACTGTCCGGAGGGGGCTTCCCTATGTTCGAACACTCCATCTGGCACGTCGAAGGGCTCGACGCCGACTCGCCCAGACGCCTCGTGCGCCAGGCCGCACGCGCCGTCATACGCCGGGACGCCAGGCTCCTGCTCATCTACTCGCCCGCTATCGACGAGTATAAATTCCCTGGCGGCGGGCTCGAACCCGGCGAGGGCGAGGCCGAGGCCCTGGCTCGCGAGGTCCTGGAGGAGGTCGGCGCCGTCGTGGGTCGCGTCGGCCCGCGGATAGGCGTCATCACCGAGTACCTGCACCCCAGGGAGGCCGACCTCGACCTCTTCATGATGGTCTCGGCCTACCTCGAGGTCGAGATATCGTCCGAGGGGCATGCGCAGCGACTCGATAGCTACGAGGCGGCCCTGGGCTTCGAGCCGCGCTGGGTTAGCCTCTCCGACGCCATACGCAAGAACGAGGCTACAATGGCCTCCGGCGACCCCAAGGTCTCGAGCTGGATAGCGCGCGATACCTGGGCGCTCAAGGCGCTGGCTTCCGCGCGTAATCGCTAGACCTCGAGCCTCGCCCCCGTAGACAGGCGCTCCAGGCCCGTCCCTAGATGCTCGGCGAGGAGGTCGACGCAGACCCGCCCGGTGCAGTGGCCCGTGTAGAGGCGGAAGCCCTTGCTCCTCGCGTAGGCAGCCGTATCGCGCACGCGCTCGGGACTCTCGTTCCTCCCCGACCAGCGGCTATGGAAATGGAGGCCGCCGAGGTAGGCCCGCAGGCCGCGGCCGGGGAAGGCCGCCTCGACGCTCTCCGCGGTATTCTCGAGGCCCGAGTGGGTGCAGGAGTTGAAGGCGACGAGTCCGTCGCCGTCGTCTATGACCAGGACGCCCTCGTGGGAGAAGTCGTCCGGCTCGTAGCGCCCGGCCCTCCGTAGGTACTGGCCGCCGTTCAGCGATGGCAGGGGGTGCCGCCGGACCGGTATCGGCAGGAACCAGGCGTCGGAAGCCAGGCGGAGCGGGCCAGAGAGTCGCTCGACGCCGAGCACGCCCGATGACAGGAACGGAGGCTCGGCCCGTACCATGAACAGCCCGGGCCTACCGGCGTAGCAGGCCGAGACGGGGTCGCCGAAGAGGTAGATGGGCGCGGCGGGCGAGAGGGCCCGGAAGGCCCTCGTCCCGCCGCTGTGGTCCGTATGGGCGTGCGACAGTATCAAGGCGCTTGCCCGGCTCGCGTCGATACCCAGGCGACGGGCGTTCCTCGCGAAGGCCTCGTCGGGGCCGGTATCCAGGATATAGAGCCGGCTACCCGTCTCGATCGCCAGGGACAGGCCATGCCTAGCTTCCAGGTCCTTCGATAGCCTCGTGTTCTCGACGAGTACGGTGACCTTGACCATCGCCAGGCCTCCCGTCAGCCTACGGCGCTCGCGCCAGCGCCCTTGCCGACCAGGCCCTTCTTATAGAGCAGGCGAGCCGTTCCGACCGAGGCGACGACGCAGAGCGGTATGGCCAGGGCCGTGGGGATGCCGCCGATCAGGCTGAGCGTGATGGCCAGGGCCAGGGGGACCGCGGCTACCTTCCATTCCTTAAGCACGTAGTAGGCTCCGATGGCCCCGAAGAGGGCGGGCAGGACGTGCTCGAAGGCCGGCTTGACCATGGGGTGCGATAGCGCCCCGCCGAGCGGCCCCAGGAGGAGCATGCCCGCTATGATGACGGCCTCGCTGGCGAGCACCGAGCCTGCTATGGCTATCGTGGAGATGATCTCGCCCTCGTCGGTGGCCGGCTTGGCGCCGCAGATATCCATGGCCATGGCGGCGCTCGGTATCTTTAGGTTGGTTATGTTGCCGCTCAGGTAGGACATGTACATGGCTCCCGATCCCAGCATGGCGCTGAAGGTCAGGATCTCGACCAGGGAGACCGGCGCCATGAGCACCGAAATGCTGAAGATGCCCTGCAGTAGGGCCTTGAGGTCGGGGCCTATGCCGTAGGCGAGCCAGAGTATGGCCAGCGGCACGAAGGTCAGGAGGAAGCCGATCGGCAGGGTCGCGCGTCCTATCAGGTGGTTGAGCCGCTCGTAGCGGGCGGGGTCGTAGGTCTTAGTCGAGCTTGCGTTATCCATGGGGTACCTTCCTACGCCGCCGAGAGCGCGGTCCAGAGGACGCACGCGGCCATGCCGGCGAGCATGCTAATCGTCAGGGCGAATTCCTTGAGCCAGTCCAGCTTGAGCCTGACGACGAGGAGCAGGCACAGGACCATGGCGGCGGCCGCCGAGGCGAAGGTCGCCAGGGACGTGCCGCCCGTGGTCACGGGGTCGGCCATGAAGAGCGCGAAGACGCCCATGAAGCAGGCGCCCGTCATGACCTCGCGCCAGCGGGTGTCTCCCCGGGCCTTGAGCGCGTAGCGCTCCTTGATGCCCTTGTAGAAGACCGACACCATCATGATGGACCAGAACGAGCCTATGCACATGATCCAGACGGCGTTCGCGAAGACCGCCGGCGTGAACCCGGCCCCGCCGAGCGTATCGACGCCCATGGTCTTGGCGCCTATGCCCGCCGCCATGAGCTCGTAGGGAGCCGAGCCTATGACCGATAGTCGCATCCAGGCTACCGGCGTGCCTATGACCGGCGCTATGGCTATGAGGGCCATGACGATGGGCAGGGTCGGTATGACGCTCGTCGTTACGCCGGTCCTGAGGGCCTTGCGCATGGTCGCGGGAGCGAGCCCGGCGGCCTTGCCGCGCCTGAGCGCCACGGCCAGGAAGAGCGCCGACTGGAGCCCCACGAAGGCCACCACGACGATTGCCGCCACCTTGAGGGGCGCGGCGTTGGCGAAGTCCAGGTAATTACTCATGCATACCTCCTGTGGAAAGAAGCGCCCTGCCCGGGCGCGCCCCGGTCGGGCCGGCTCCGCGGTAGGCCAGGCTGCCGTTCACGAAGACGGCCTCTATGCCGGTGGCGAGCGCGCCGGGGCGCGAGAAGTCAGTGCCACCGTCTATGGTTTCAGGGTTAAAGGCGACGAGATCGGCATAGGCGCCTTCGGCTAAACTGCCTCGTCCCCGAAGGCCCAGGAACTCCGCGGCCAGCGCTGCGGTCTTTCGAACTGCTTCCTCCAGGCCCAGGAGCCGCTTATCCCGTACGTAGCGGGCCAGGAAACGCGGGAAGGCCCCGAAGTTGCGCGGGTGGCCCGAGAAGGGCGCCGCCGCGTCCAAGGCGTAGCCGTCCGACCCGACCGCGGTGAAGGGGCAGGTCGCTATAAGGTCCACGTCCGCCTCGCTCATGAGCGCGGAGACGGTCTCTACCTTGCCGGCCGCCTCGACGAGCAGGTCCAGGGCCGTCTCCCCGGCGTCGGCCCCGCGACGCTCCGCTATAGCCGCTATGGACCTACCGACGCAGTCGCCGTCGGTCCCGCCGTAGGCGCACACGACGACGCGATCCCAGGATTGCTCGCCCTTGGCGGCCAGCTCGTCCAGGATTCGCCTCCTGTCGGCCGGCGACCGTAGGCGCGCCATGATGTCCTCCGGCTTCCCGGCCTTGGCCCACTCCGGTAGCTCGTAGAGCAGGGTGGTCGAGGAGGCCTCGAAGGGATAGAAGTCGGCCATCACCGCCAGGCCGCGCGAGCGGGCGGCCTCTATGAGCTCGAGGGCCCGCCCGGCCATGCCCCAGTTGGACACGCCGTAGGCCTTGAGGTGGGAGACGATGACGGGCACGCCGCCCTCCTCGCCTATGCGTATGGCCTCGGCCACGCTTTGTAGGAGGCCCGTGCCCTGGTCCCTGATATGGCTCGCATAGACGCCGCCGTAGCGGGAGGCGACCTTGGCCAGGTGGACGAGCTCGTCGGTATCGGCGAAGCAGCCGGGTAGGTAGCCGAGGCCCGTGGAGAAGCCCCTGGCCCCGGCGGCCAGCTCGGCCTCGAGCATGGCGCCCATGGCCTCGCGTTCCGCCCGCGAGGCCGGCCGGGCGGCGAAGCCCATGGCGTTGACCCGGAGCATGCCGTGGCCCACGAGAGGCGCGTAGTTAAAGCCGTGCCCGAGCCGCCCCAGGAGGCCCCGGTACTCCGCGCCCGTGGACCATGGTAGCTCGAAGTCCTTGCCGTAGGCCTTGACCATCTGTCGCACCGCGGGCCGACCCGCCTCGGTCACCGGGAAGAGCGAGAAGCCGCAGTTACCCACCACCTCGGTGGTCACGCCCTGGGACAGCTTGTTGAGCTCGAGCGGGTGCTCCAGGGCCCCTAGGTCGGAGTGGCTATGCAGGTCTATGAAGCCGGGCGCCAGGACGCGGCCGCCCAGGTCCATGACCTCCGCGGCGGAGGAGCCGTCCAGCCGGCCTATCGCGGCTACGGTATCGCCCTCGATGCCTACGTCGGCGACGTAGGCGGGGCGACCGGAACCGTCGGCTATCCGGCAGTTCTTGAGTACGTAGGAAAGCATCGAACCTCCGAAAAAGAAGCGATAGGATTCAAAAAGACTGAAGTAAGAAGCAATTGCAACACATCCTAGCGCGGATTTCTCTTCCTGTAAACCTTTTTATAGTTACCCGAAGGTTGTTGCGCCTGAAACGCAAGCGCCGGTGCTCCGCGGCGCGTGGTAG
>CAZNNA010000077.1:0-12138 GCA_964573825.1 uncultured Treponemataceae bacterium | reverse complement strand
CAGGCGGTTACGAAGCGTAGCGAAGCCGGGCGCGCGTATCTCCAGGTCGTAGGCGCCGTAGTCGAGTTCCTTGGATAGCGACGGGACTCGGTCGAACTCCTTACCGTCCAGGTAGATGACGGCTCCCTCGGGCAGGGCGTCGGTAGCGGGTAGCATGAGGGGCTTGCGCTTGCGCTCGAAGCGATGCGAGACGGAGCTCTCCTTCCCGGGCTCGAGCCGGATCTCGAGGGGCGGAGAATCATTGTAGAGATACTCCGGGTGGCGCAGGTGAACATACCCGAGATCGAAGCGCTTGGTGGCGTGGCGAAGCGGCGTGCGGCCTAGCTCCACGCCGCCGAGGGTAACGATGCCGCCGGGCGGCTCGCTCGTCACGATGAGCATGGCGTCTAGGGGGACGAGCTCGAGCCTGGCTACCGCTCGCTCGCTGCCTAGCTCGACGCGGAAGGCCCGCCGTAGCGCTTCGTAGCCCGGATGACTAGCCGATAGCGCGTAGTCGCCTGGTCTAAGGCTGCCCGACCAGGGTGAGCTACCGAGCGGCGCCCCATCGAGGAAGAGGGCGGCGCCGGCCGGCTCGGCCTCCAGGAGGCAGGCCACCGGGGCGGGGGCTAGGATCGCCCTACGGTGCACAGCCCCCCCGCTCGGAGCGTCAAATAGCTCGAGGCTATCGAGGTAACCGGGAAGCCTCGCGACGAGCTCATGCGTACCGGCGCGAAGCGCCGATAGGCGAGCGGGCGCCGTGCCGAGGGGTACGCCGTCCACCAGTACCAGAGCTCCTGGGGGATCGCTCTCCACCGTCAGGGAGCAAGGCGGGAGCGCGTCGCTCGCGGCCAGGAGGGCCTTGCGGCCATGGATTACGGCGAGGCTCAGGCGCACGCCCGGTTCCTTGGCGGCTCGCTCGGCGGCGGAGACAGCCTCGTAGGCCTTTGCCGCTAGTCCCTTGCGTCCATAGCAGGCCGCCAGGGCCAGCATGAGGGCCGGGGCCGGGCGCGCGGCTGCCCTGGCCTCGGCGAGCGCGTCCGTCAGGGCTCGCTCTAGTTCCTCGGCCTCGAGCGCCTGCAAGGCCGCGATGGCGCCCTCGAGGGCAGCGAGGCTCGCCTCGTCGACTACGGCCTCGGCCTCCCGCAGGAGGGCCAGGGTCCTGGCCGAGGGTCCCGAGGGCTTAGCCTCGACGGCTACGGGCTCGGGCCTGGGAGGCTCGAGCCGGGAAGGCTCGGGCTGCGCTACTCCGGGAGCCGGGGCGACCGCCTGGCTCGAGGCCTCGGCGCCGGGCCGGCTTGATGCGCCCGGGACCTGCCTTGTAGCGCTAGCAGGCTCCGAACGGCTACAGGACACGAGGACGAGCATGGATAACGCCAGCGATACGGCGCCGCGAATGAAGGCTATACGTAATCGAGCGATAGTCATGGGAGCCTCAGGGTCGGCCGGGTTAGGGGAAGGATACGCCCTCGTCGCCAGCCTGTAAAGCGCGCCTTCACAGGGAACGAGAGATAGTGTACACTGATATATCAGCAAGTAGTAATCCTAACGATATACCTTGCTACCGCCGTCGGCGGGGGCGCCTCCATGGCGCCGAAGATCTTCTTAAAAAACCATGCTTCGAGCTTGCCGGGCCTACAGCCGACGCGGCGCCCCCCTTAAGGATGGCGCGCGGCGAGCCATGGCGGCAAGCCGATGGGCCCGAGGGCGAAAGCCTAGGACCTCCCGTTACTTGGAAAGGAGTATGGTATGTACGACGCTATCCTCTACGGGCGGGAACCCGATCCCGCCCTACCCCCGAACGAGCCTATCAAGGCCTACGCCCCCGGCTCGCCCGAGCGCTCCGCGCTCGAGGCCGAGTACAAGGCTCTGGCCGCTAACCCGCCCGAGATTCCCCTGGTCATAGGCGGCAAGGAGGTACGGACGGGGCGAATAAAGGAGCTACGCTCGCCGCATGACCGGTCCCTGGTTATCGGTCGCTACCACGAGGCCGGCGAGGCCGAGGCGAAGGCGGCGGTGGAGGCGGCGGGAAAGGCCGCGCGCGCCTGGGCCTCGACGCCCTTCCCCGAGCGGGCCGCGGTACTCCGCAAGGCGGCCGATCTCATATCCTCCGGCTGGGGCAGGACGCTCAACGCGGCGACCATGCTCGGCCAGTCCAAGAACGCCTACCAGGCGGAGATAGACGCGACCTGCGAGACCGCCGACTTCTTCCGCATGACCCCCGCCTTGGCCGAGCGGCTCTACGCCGACCAGCCCCGCTCGGGCGACGGCGAGCGTAACCTGATGGACTACCGCCCGCTCGACGGCTTCGTCTACGCCGTGACTCCGTTCAACTTCACGGCCATAGCGGCTAATCTCCCCTCCTCCCCTGCCCTGATGGGCAATACCGTGGTCTGGAAGCCTGCCTCGAGCGCCGTGCTATCGAACTGGCACCTCATGCGCCTGTACGAGGCCGCGGGCCTCCCGGACGGCGTCATTAACTTCCTGCCCGGCTCGGCGCGGGCGATATCTGGCGCCGTCCTCGCCAGCCCGAGCTTCGCCGGCATCCACTTCACCGGCTCCACGGCGGTCTTCAACTCCCTCTGGAAGGACATAGCCGGAAACCTCGAGTCCTATCGCTCCTATCCCCGCCTCGTCGGGGAGACCGGCGGCAAGGACTTCATCTTCGTGCACCCCGACGCCGACCTCGACGCGGCGGTGGTCGCCTGCGTGCGCGGCGCCTTCGAGTACCAGGGCCAGAAGTGCTCGGCGGCCTCGCGGCTCTACCTGCCCCGTTCCAAGGCCAAGGCCTTCATCGAGCGCCTGGCCGCGGAGATAGCCAGGCTACGCGTGGGCTCGCCCGACGACTTCGGCAACTTCGTCAACGCCGTCATCGACGAGGCCGCCTTCGACACCATCATGGGCTACATAGAGCGGGCCAAGGCCGACCCCGCGGTCAAGGTCATTTCCGGCGGCAAGGGCGACAAGTCCAAGGGTTTCTTCATCGAGCCCACGCTGCTCCTGAGCGACGACCCGAGATCGGAGACCATGGTAGAGGAGATCTTCGGGCCGGTGCTCACGGCCTACGCCTACGACGATTCCGACCTGGCGGCGGCCTACGAGCTCGTCGACTCCACCTCGCCCTACGCGCTCACGGGCGCCGTCTTCGCTCGGGATCGTCATGACATAGAGGAGGCGGCGATGCGCCTCAGGAACGCGGCCGGCAACTTCTACGTCAACGACAAGCCTACGGGCGCCGTAGTCGGACGCCAGCCCTTCGGCGGCGCCCGCGGCTCGGGCACCAACGACAAGGCGGGTTCCTTCCTGAACCTGGTCCGCTGGACGAGCCCGAGGACGGTCAAGGAGAGCTTCGCCCCGCCCCGCGACTGGCGATATCCCTTCCTGGGCTAGCCCAGCTTATCTTCACCTCCGAAGCAGGGGCTACTAGGGTGACTAGAGCCTTACCGGTTCCCGATGGAGGTAACTCCATCGGGCCTTTCCCCTCAGGCATAGAAATAATGCTTGCTCGGGCCATTGGCGTAGAAGTATATTCTAACAAACTGAGGATTCCGATGATCGATTATAAAGAGCGAATCCAGGCGGATCCTTCGATTCTCAGTGGTAAGCCCGTGGTGAAGGGAACCAGGATTTCAGTCGAAGCGATCCTGGAGCGCCTATCGGAAGGCGCAACGGTTGAATGCCTACTCGAGGCATGGCCGAACCTGAGCGCAGGTGATGTTCAGGCAGCCATAGCATACTCAGCGGCTGTCATAGCCAACGAAGAGCTACTCGTTGGATAGCCCGTCACTGGTCGCCGACGAGAATGTCATGGCAAGAGCTTGATGCGATTACCAAGGCGCTCCTCTCGGTACTTGGTACCTGAGAGGTATCCGGTAGTTTCATTACTATAACCCCGAATAAGCTTCGCGTTCGCCGGCTCCCCTAGCCCCGCCCTCTTCTCAAGAGGAAATAGACGAGGACGGGGCCCCCGAGGAGGGCCGTTACGGCTGGCCTCAGGAGCCCTCCACGCCGAAGGACGATACGGAGAAGTCCAGGCGCTTGACGCCCACGAGGGCCTTGAGCGAGTCGGCCAGCCGCTGTACCTCGACGGCCTGGCCCCTGACCGCGAGTATCTCGAGGCAGTTGTCGTGGTCGAGGTGGACGTGCTGCGTCGATATGATGGCGTCGTGGTAGTCGTGCTGGATATGGGTCATCCTGGTGACGAGGTCGTGCTTGTGGTGGTCGTAGGTCATGACGATGGCGCCCGCCACGAGGCCGCCGTCGTTCCACTTCTTGACGGCCAGGCGCTCGCGGATGAGGTCGCGTATGGCCTCCGAGCGGTTGGTGTAGCGCTCCGCCTCTATGTAGCGGTCGAAGGCCTCGATGAGGCCCTTCTCGAGCGAAACGCCGAATCTGTATAGGTTGCTCATGCCTGGCTCCTCCGTCGGACCCGCCGAGTATACCGGAGGGCCCGGCGGAGCGCCAGACGGATACGCGACGAGGCCGGGCCCCGTCCGGGACCCGGCCCGAGACGGCTAGCCCACGAGGAGCAGGGCGAAGGGCAGGGCCAGGAACAGGGACAGCACCACGCGCTCGAACCAGACGACGAGGAGATCGCCTATCTTTATGGGTATGCTCGTGGACAGGATGCAGGGAATGGAGGCCGAGAAGAAGATGATCTCGGACACGCAGACTATGGCCACGACGGCCTTGACGAAGGCGCTGCCGGCGGCTATGACGCCGACGGGTATGAACATCTCCGCCAGGGACGAGGCCAGGGCGCCGCCGAGGACGACGGGATCGCCCAGGGCGGGGAAGGCGAGGCTAGCGAGCCAGGTGAAGGGCACGAAGATATAGCCTATGACGTTGAAGAGGCCGAAGTGGGCGAGCACGAGGCCGAAGTAGCCGATGGAGAGGAGCGTCGGGCCTATGGACACCGATAGCCTGACGCCGGCGCGGATGTTCTTCCAGACCTCGGCGAGCACGTTGCCGGAGCGGTCGGCGGCCTCGCAGGCGAGCAGCCAGGATTCCTTGGGGATGTCCTTGACCGGGAACCTGGGCTCCTGCTCGATGGCCTGTCCCTCGAAGCCCGTATCCTTCTTGCGCGATATGGGATAGAGCCGGGCGGTGATGGCGGTCACGAGGAAGGTGACGACCAGGGTCGACCAGAAGTAGGGCACGAACTTGGGGCCGCCGAGGCCGGTGGTGTTGGCCACGATGACCATGAAGGTGGCGGATACCGTGGAGAAGCCGGTCGCGATGATCGCGGCTTCCTTGTCGGAGTAGCGCCGGGTCTGGTACATGCGATCGGTGATGAGGAGGCCGACCGAGTAGCTGCCGACGAAGGAGGCGACCGCGTCGACGGCCGACTTGCCGGGCGTCTTCCAGATCGGTCGCATGACGGGCCGGAGGAACACGCCTATGAACTCCATGAGTCCGTAGGTGGTGATGAAGGCCAGGAACACCGCTCCCACCGGTACGAGCGTGGTGACGGGCACGACGACCTTCTGCCAGATGAAGGAGAGATCGGCGCCCTTGGGCATGCCGGGGACGAGCTGCCAGCCGAAGACCACCATGGACAGGGGCAGGAGGGCCAGCACCTTGAAGACGGTGAAGACCTTGGAGGTCAGGTCCTTCTTCCAGCCGCCGGTCGCGAAGGGGAAGACGATGCCGAGGAGGACGATGCCGCAGCCCCAGACGATATCGAAGCTCGGTATCTTGCGTATGAGGCCGACGATATGGTCAACGGCTATCGTGTTGATGGGAACCTGGGCCCCGGCGACCGTCTTGAAGTAGCCGACCCCCGGCAGCATGAGGTCGAAGGGAACGAAGAACATGAAGAGCCCGAAGAGGCTCAAGAGGATGAATTTCAGTCCCGTTCCCAAGCCGTACGTCTTTTGCTCAGTCAAGCGGTACCTCCTGATAGGAAAGATGCGTTCGTTACCGACAGTATGAGGACGATTAGGCGAATTTAGAAAATTAGAAATTCAGATAGTCGATAAGTGATGGTACTATGTCCCCATGCTCGATTACCAACTCGTCGAGGCCTTCGCCGTCGTGCTCGGGGAGGGCGGATTCGCCCGGGCGGCCGATCGCCTCTGCATCACCCAATCCGCCGTCTCGCAGCGGGTCAAGCAGCTCGAGGAAACCATAGGCAAGGCCCTGATCATCCGCGAGACGCCCCCGCGGGCGACCGAGGCGGGGGCGGCCCTCCTGCGCCAGTACCGCCAGCTCATGGCCCTGGAGGAGGAGACCCTCGACGCCATAGGCGCGCGCGGGGCCCGGCAGGCCGCCCTGCCCCACCGGCTCCAGCTGGCCGTCAACATCGACAGCCTGCACGTCTGGTTCATCGACGCCGCCCGCGAGCTCCTGTCGGGCGGCGGCTATACCGTCGAGGTCCTCATGGCCGGCCACGCCCAGACCGTGGAGCTCCTGCGCTCGGGCGCGGTGGCCGGCTGCGTTTCCTCGGAGCGGAGCGCCGTGACCGGATGCTCGGTGGAATACCTCGGCACCCTACGCTACGCCCTAGTGGCCTCCGCGGCCTTCGCCGCGGCGCGCTTCCCCGCCGGCTTTACCCGGGAGGCGGCCGAGCGCGCGCCCATCGTCGACCTGGACCGCAGCGACGGGATGCAGCGCGGCATGCTTCACCGCGCCTTCGGCGATCCCGTCCCGAGGCCTCCGGTCAACTACTTCCCCACCGCGGACTCCTACGTGGGCGCGGTGCGCGCCGGCCTCGGCTACGGCCTCGTGCCCCTCCTCAAGATTCGCCCCGAGCTCGAGGCGCGTAGCCTCGTCGAGCTCGATCCCGCCCTGCGCCTGGAGCTACCGCTATACTGGCATGCCTGGAAATACCCGTCGGAGGCCTTCCGGGCCTTCTCCGACGCCTTCTCGGACAAGGCTCGGCGCATACTCAATTCGTGATGACGAGGAAGAGGCTCGACTCGTCCACCTCGGCAATCGAGTAAGGGCGCCCAGAGCGCTCGCCCAGGGCGCGGAGCTCAGCCTCGGTCGCCGTCGTGGCGCGGAAGCCGTCGGCGCATTGGATGACGCCGTCCCGCGTAGCCCCCCTATCGATGGGCCCGAGGAGGCCCTTGGCCGCCTGCTCCTCGAACCAGGCCAGGCGCGTCTCCCAGAAGCGAGGGCTGTAGGTGGAAAGGAAGAGCCGCCCGCCCGGCCGTAGCGCCGCCAGGGCCGCGTCGGCCAAGGCCTCGCGGCTACCCTTGATGGCCGAGAGGCCGTTCTGCAGGCAGAGCACGGCGTCGAAGCGGTCGCGGAACGGCAGCGCGTAGGCGTCCATGACCTCGAGCCGGGCGTTCGCGAGCCCGCGCAGGTACCCGCGGCCGTAGCCGACCGAGCCCTCGGCTATGTCTATCCCGAGGATATCGCCTACCGCCGGCGCGAGCTCCTTAACGATGCGCCCGTAGCCGGCGCCCAGCTCCAGCACCGAGTCGCCGGGCCCGAGCCGCTCGCGTACGAAGGCTATCTCCGCCTCGAGGAAGCGTCGCACCCGTTCTATGGCCGTATCGTAGACCATGGCCAGGCGCTCTCCGTTCAAGGCCTCGCTATAGTAATTGCACATGGGGTCCCTCCTTAGGCTCGAGTATGGGTTCGCGCGAGGGCTTTGTTAAATTATCTTTCTTGATGCCGTAGTAGCCGCCGCGATAGCGCTAGAGCGCACTTGACAACGAGGCTTCCGTAGCTTGAAGATGAGCCTTCCCGAACGACGTTCGGTACACCCCTCGCACGGAGAAGCCCTTGCTTTCCATGTTCCTTAGGCCGGCCCTGGTCGCCGCCCTCCCCGTCGCCCGGCGCAAGCGACTACCCATCCTGGCCAGCATGAACCTGCTCCTGACCGCCTACTTCTACGCCTCGGCCTATACGCGCTACCGAGCCCAGCCCGACGAGCTCTTCGCCTTCATGATAGCGGTCTTCGCCACCTCGGCGCTCTACCCCACCTCGCTCCTGGCCATGCGGCTCGGCCGCTTCACCCTCGCCTCCTACCTGAGCTCGGGCGCGACCCTCCTTAATACGCTTTGGATAGCCTTCCTCGTACCCGTGGCAGGCATGGGCGACATCTTCCGCTTCTCGGTCTACCTCATCAGCTCCTGCGTCGCTAACACCCTGGTATCGCTCGGCCGCAGGCAGATCGAGGGCTACGCGGCCCTGAGCCTGGGGCTCCTCCTCCTGACGGCCTTCACGGTCTTCCTGCCGGCCAGCGAAGGGGCCGAGGCCGTCTCCATAGTCGCGACGCAAGGCTTCCTGGTCATAGCCGTCAACCTCGCGCTCGTGATGCTATCGCGCCTCAACGGCGAGCTCCTGGCCATAGCCGACGAGAGCGCCGAGCGCACCGCCCGCAAGTCCGAGCGACTCGGCCGCATAGCCGCGGACGCCGGCAAGGCGCTCTCCTCGGGCTCCGCGCTCCAGTCTGCCACCGAGCGCGGCTCCGAGGCGGGGAAGGGCATCAGGCGCTCGGTGGCCTCCGCCCGCGCCGACGCGGGCAGCCTGGCCGCCTCCCTCGAGCAGGCCCGCAAGGCCAGCGAGGCCGTCTCCGGCTTCGTCCGCCAGGTCGCCGACAACGTCGAGAGCCAGAACGCGGCCCTCGAGGAGACGAGCAGCTCCATCACCCAGATCATGTCCAACGTCCAGTCCCTGGCGGCCATTGCCCGCGACAAGAAGGCGGCCATGAACGGCGTCCTTACCGGCGTGGAGGAGCGCGTACGCGACCTCGGCAAGGTGGTGAGCTCCTTCTCCCGTATACGGGAAGGCTCGAAGCAGGCGCTGTCCCTGGCCGCGGGCATCCTGGACGTCTCCGAGAAGACCAACCTCCTGGCCATGAACGCCTCCATCGAGGCGGCGCACGCCGGCCATGCCGGCCGCGGCTTCGCCGTCATATCCCAGGAGATACGCAAGCTTTCCGAGGAGGTCCAGGGCTCCACCGCCTCGATAGGCGGCGCCCTCAGGCAGAACGACGAAGCCGTGGTGGAGGCCGCCGCAACGCTCGACGCCTACTCCCGAGCCATGGCCGGCATGAACCAGTCCCTGTCCTCGACCTTCGCCGCCATGGACGAGCTCCTCGGGGGCCTCGCCGAGATGGCCCAGGGCGCCGAGGAGATGGTGCGGGCCACGGGTTCCATGCAGGGCATGGCCATGGGCACGGGCGAGGGCGTGCGCCTCGTCTCGGAGCGCCTGGCCGAGGGCGCCAAGGGCCTCGACGGCATCGGGACCAAGGCCGCCGACCTCGGCGAGCGCATAGCCGAGACGGAGCGGGCCTGCGCCTCCATAGACGAGGCCCTGGCGGGCATCCGCGACGTCGGCCGCCAGAGCCTCGAGGGCCTCAGGCGGCTCGAGTCGGGACTGGCCGAGCTGGAGGGCTAGACCTTAGCGAACCCTGAGGCTTCGTGCTAGCATGCTGACATGAAACCAGCCCTATCTCGCGTATCGATCCTTACCGTTCTGCTCGTCGCCTCGCTGTCCCTCGGACTAGCCGCCTGCGACGGAACGTTCCTCTTCCCCGCCTCGCGGAGCGCCCTCGACGCCGCCATTGCCTCGTCGCGCTTCGAGGCCTTCGACGACAAAGCCCCGGAGGCGCTCGTCGAGGCGCTCGCGGATAGGACCGTGCTGCTCCTCGGCGAGACCCACTACGTCGACGCGCACCAGGCCTTCATGGCGGCGCTCATGGCGCGCCTGGCCCCGGCGGGCTTCCGCTCCCTGGTCCACGAGGGCGTGGCGGCCTCCAGCTGGATAGCCGAGGACTACGTATCGGGTAGTCTCGACCGCCTCCCGGCCTCCGTAGCCGAGCTCGACGGTCCCTGGCTCGAGGGGATACGAGCCCTGAACGCGACGCTGCCCGAGGCCGATCGCGTTAGCGTCGGCTACTTCGACATGAACCACGCGAGCGACGACTTCTCGCTCTCCCTGGAACTGGCCATCCTGGCCGTGGGCAAGGAACGAGGGTCCGCGGCGGCCGCAGCCCTGGCGGGGTTACGCGACGATAGCCTCGGGCCCCGGGGAAGCGACGGCTCGTACGGGCAGGCCGGCCTCCAGGCGTTCCGGTCGGGGCTCCCGGCGCTCCTGGCCGCGGGCCTGGGAGAGGGCTGGCTAGCCAGGCTCGACGACCTGGCCGCCTACGAGCTACGGAGCGCCCCCGTACGCGCGTCCTGGTCCGACGAGGCCCGCGAGCGCCTGATACTCGACCGCTGCCTCGCCTTCCTGGCCCGCGCGGAGGCCGGGGGCGGGCGGCTCGTCATTAACGCGGGCATGAACCACGTCCAGAAGGCCATGGTGCTCAGCGGGCCCAAGTCCGATAACCTGAGGCGGCTCCTCGACGCCAGGGCCGAGACGGCCGGGAAGCTACTCTCGGTAGCCGCGGCTCCGATCGCCGGCTACGGCCTAGCCCGGTACTACGACGAGGCGGGCTTCGAGTACGACCTCCGCGCCTCCGGCCCCGACTCTAACATACTCGTCGCCATGGCCGACGGGGCCGGGGGCCGGAACGCCTACCTGGACCTCTCCGGTCCGCTGGCCGGGCGGAAGGTCCACTTCCACAATCGCTTCGGAACGACCTACTCCTTCGTGCCCTACGACGTCTTCGACGCCATGATAGCCTATCCCCGCGGCGATATTCCCGCGGGCATGCCGCAGGCCCGCTGATGGAACCCGCTCGCGCTCCCCTCGGTTCGGGGCGAGATCCCGGCGCGAGGCGCGCTCGCCTCGCGCCCGGCGCCGGCCTCGTAGCGCTCACGCTCGTCGCCTTCGTGTCCCTGGGCCTGCCGGACGGGCTCCTGGGCGTAGCCTGGCCCAGCATGCGCTCAGGCTTCGGGCTGCCCCTCGACGCCCTGGGGCTCTTCCTCCTCGGCGCGACGGCCGGCTACCTGACCTCGAGCTTCCTCAACGGGTGGCTCGTGCGCCGGCTAGGCGTCGGGAGGCTCCTCGGGCTCAGCTCTCTCCTGACCTGCTCGGCGCTGCTCGGCTATACCCTCTGCCCCTGGTGGCCCCTCATGCCGGCCCTGGCCCTGCTCGCGGGCCTGGGGGCGGGCGCCATAGACGCCGGGCTCAACGCCTGGGTCGAGGCTCACCTGGCTCCCCACATGATGCAATGGCTCCACGCCAGCTTCGGCATAGGCGTGACCCTGGGGCCGGCCATCATGACGGCGGGCCTCGCCTCGACCGGCTCCTGGAGGACCGGCTACCGCGTCGTAGCCCTCTGCCAGCTGGCCATGGGTATCGTGTTCCTCCTGCGGGCCCGCCTCTGGGACGGCGCGCCCAAGGCCGCCCACTGGGAGCGAGAGAGCGCCGAGGCCGGGTCGGCCCCCCTGCCCTTCTCGGCCACGCTCCGGGAGCCCCGGGCCTGGCTCAGCGCCCTCCTCTTCCTTGCGTACTCGGGCGTCGAGCTCGGGACGGGACACTGGGCCTACTCGTACCTGAGCGAGGGCCTCGGCCTTACGGCCGCCGCCGCGGGCCTCTGGACCAGCGCCTTCTGGGCCTCGTTCACCGCGGGCCGCATAGCCGGGGGCCTCCTCGGGCGCAGGGTGGCGGCCCGGCGGCTCCTGTCGGGGGCCCTCGCCGCGACCGCCGCCGTCGCCTCGGCCCTGGCCTTCCTGCCCTTGCCGGCCGCGAAGCCCTTCCTCCTGGCCCTGCTCGGCCTGTCCATAGCGCCTATCTTCGCGGGCATGGTCAGCACGACGAGCGAGCGCGTTGGCCGGGCCCACGCGGCCAACGCCATAGGCATGCAGATGAGCCTGGCCGGCCTCGGCGCCGCCGCCCTACCCGGCCTCATGGGCGTCGCGGCCCGCCGGCTCGGCCTGGCCGTCGTTCCCATGATAGCCGCGGCCCTGGCCTGGCTCCTCCTCGGGCTCGAGGCGGCGCAGCGGAAGGCCCGCGATAGATAGTCGACGGCGAGCTTAGTATAGTCCTCCCCGCGGTCCTTGACGTTGAAGACCATGGTCAGTAGTATGACTACAAGTCACATGACTATTAGTCATGTCTTAAAGGGGACCATGCCAAAGCACACCTTCCTGAACCTGCCCGAGGAGAAACGGGAACGAATACTGCGCGCGGCGCTCGAGGAATTCTCCGCGGCGAACTACGCCAAGGCGACTATCGATAGAATCGTAGAGCGCGCGGGCATACCCAAGGGGAGCTTCTACCAATACTTCGATGATAAGGACGACCTCTACGAGTACG
>CAZNNA010000076.1:0-12215 GCA_964573825.1 uncultured Treponemataceae bacterium | reverse complement strand
CGAGGCGGAAGCGCCGCTAGTCGTTCGCGCCCGCCGCTCGGGCGCGGCCGGAACCCGTCGCGGCTAGGTTGCCGGTCGGCCCCAGGACCCCCTGAACGCGACCTCCCCGAGGGAGCGGCGCTCGCGGGGCGCGGCCTCGGCGTCGCGCTGCCAGGGCTCCAGGGCCGCCAGCGCTTCTGGGCCGCCGGGGCGGGCCAGGACCACGAGCACGGGCAGGACGTGGTCGGCCGGTACGCCTAGGGCCGCCTTGGCCTTCTTGGGCGAGAAGCCCGCGATCGGGTGGGCTATAAGGCCCAGGGCCGTAGCCTGGGTCATCAGGGCCATGGCGCAGAGCCCCGCGTCGAGGAGGGCGTAGTCCCGGCCGTCGTCCAGGCGGCAGTCGTCGGCCTCGCGGACGGCGATGGCTACGATCGCCGGCGCGACCAGGGCCCAGGCGTTGCCGGGCGCCAGGGCCGCGCGGAGCGCCGGAAGGGACTCGTCGCCCAGGGCCGACGCGACGAGGCGCCAGGGCTGGTTGTTGTAACAGGAGGGCGCGAGCGTGCCCGCCTCCAGGATAAGCCCCAGGGCGCCCTCGGGCAGGGGCTCGGCCGACAGGGCGCGCCGCGCGCGGCGCTCGGTAAGGGCCGGTAGCATGCTCATCGTTCCCCCAGGCTAAGCAGTCGTTCCTCGGCCTCCCGCACGTCCTCGTCGGGCGTGGAGGCTCCGGCGGAGAGGCCCACGGTCGCGTAGGCGCCGTAGGCGCCGGGTATGTCCGAGGCGCGCTCTACGTGCAGGGCGGGCAGGCCCAGCGCGGCGGCCAGCTCGGCGAGGCGGCGCGTGTTGGCGGAGTTCTTGCCGCCTACGACGACGACGGCGTCGACGATACCCGAGAAGGCCTCGACTGCCGCTCGGCGCTCGCGGCTCGAGCCGCAGATTCCGCCCGCGTCCGCGAAGCCGGGATCGCGGGCCTTGAGCAGGTCTCGTATGGCTGCGTACTCGGTCTCCGAGAAGGTCGTCTGGGCCACGAGGGCCAGGGGGCGACCCCGGGGAAGGGCCGCGGCCTCCGCGACCGACGATACGACGACGCTGCCCGGGGCGTGGCCCGCGACGCCGAGGGTCTCGCCGTGGCCCCTGTCCCCGGCCACGACGACGAGGCGCCCCGCTGCGGCCTGGGCGGCGGCCGCTCGCTGGTTGGCGGCGACCTTGGGGCAGGTTGCGTCGACTATCTCGGCGCCGGCGGCGCGTATGGCGGCCGTCAGGTCGGGTGCCGCCCCGTGGGAGCGTATGACGACGACGGCCCCGTCCAGGGCGCCCGGAGACAGGCGCCCGGGCGGCACCGCGCCGTCGGGACCGTCGAGGCGCTCCACGCCGAGCGCCTCCAGGCGGGCCACGACGCGCGGGTTATGGACTATGTCGCCGAGCACGTAGGCCCTGCGCCTCGCCGCGCGCGCCTCCTCGGCCGCCTTCGCTGCCAGCTCGACGGCTCGCCTGACGCCCGGGCAGAAGCCGAGCGTCCTCGCTCGTACCACGCGCATGCCGAGAGCCCCCTTCCTCGTCGACCCTGGCCGGCCTAGGCCAGCTCCAGGGCTATCTCCATCATCGACTTGAAGGTGTTCTGGCGCTCCTCCGCGGTCGTCTCCTCGTGGGTCACGATGCTGTCGCTGACCGTAAGGAGTGTCAGCGCGCGGCGGCGATGCTTGGCCGCTATGGTGTATAGCGCGGCGGTCTCCATCTCGGCGGCGAGCACGTTGTAGGCCGCCCACATCTTCCAGGAGTCGGGATCGTCGCCGTAGAAGGTGTCCGAGGTGAGGATGTTGCCTACCTTGAGCTCTATGCCCTTCTCCTTGGCCACGGCCCAGGCCTTCTGCATGAGGCCGAAGTCGGCCAGCGGCGCGAAGTCCAGGCCCTTGAAGCGTATCCTGTTGACGTTGGAGTCGGTGCAGGAGCCCTGGGCCATGATGACGTCGCGGATCTTGATCTCCGGCTGCATGGCGCCGCAGGAGCCGATGCGCACAAGCGTCTGTACGCCGTACTCGACCATCAGCTCGGTGGTATAGATCGATATCGACGGGACGCCCATGCCGGTGCCCTGGACCGAGACGCGGCGGCCCTTGTAGGTGCCGGTATAGCCGAGCATGTTGCGGACGGTGTTATAGCAGACGGGCTTCTCGAGGAAGGTCTCCGCTATGAACTTGGCCCGGAGCGGGTCGCCCGGGAGGAGCACGGTCTCGGCGATGTCGCCTTTCTTGGCCGCGTTATGGGGTGTTGCCATGGTCAAACTCTCCTTAGGAAGGCCTCGACCTCGTCGAGCCTGGGTATGGAAGGCTGGGCTCCCAGCCTCGTCGCGGCTAGGGCGCCGGCGGCGTTGCAGAAGCGCAGGTCCTCGGCATCGAGCCCGAGTCCCGCCCGGGCCTCGGCGCTTGCTTCGCTATGCTCAAGCCCGCGCGCGGCGAGGCGCGTCGCCAGGGCGCCGTTGAAGCTGTCCCCGGCGGCCGTCGCGTCGACCGCGTCGACCTTGAAGGATGGTACCTCGAGCGAGCCCCGCTCGTCCATGAGCAGGCAGCCGCGCGAGCCCAGGGTGACCACCACGGCGCCGACGCCCTTGCCGAGGAGGACGCGCGCGCCCTCCTCGACCCCGGCGACGCCGGACAGGAGCGCCAACTCGGTCTCGTTGGGGGTGACCACGGCGCAGAGCGGCCATATCTCGTCGGGCAGGGGCCGGGCCGGCGCCGGGTTGAGGAGCACCGGCACGCCCGCCTCGCCGGCTACGCGGGCGGCGGCCAGGACCGTCTCGAGCGGCGTCTCCAGCTGGAGCACGAGGCAGCCGGCGCCCCGAATGGCGTCGGCCCGGCCCTGGACCCAGCCGGGCGTCAGGCGCGCGTTGGCGCCCGGATAGACCACGATGGTGTTGTCCCCGTTGGCGTCTATGTTGATCATGGCCACGCCGCTGGGGCCCGGGGCCGAAAGGAGGCCCGAGGCGTCGATGCCGCTGTCCTCTAGGTTGCGCGCCATGGCTCGGCCCGTCTCGTCGGAACCCACGGCGCCTATCATGGCCGTCCTGGCGCCGAGCCTGGCGGCCGCGACCGCCTGGTTGGCGCCCTTGCCGCCGAAGGCCGTCGCGTGCTCGCGCGCCGTGAGCGTCTCCCCGAGGGCCGGCAGGCGGTCGAGTACGCAGATGAGGTCGTAGTTGAGGCTCCCGACGACCGCGACCGTGGCGCGGTTCGCTCCGGGGGCTTGATTCGCTTTAGAAGGCAAGGCTGGTCTTTCCTTTCCCTTTTCTGAGGATGCCCGCGGCGCGCTCCATCGCCCGGGCCGTGACGGCCTCGACGTCCATGGCCAGCGCGCCGTCGCGCTTGACCCAGCGCCCGGCGACCATGGAGTGCCTGACGTTGGAGGCGTCGGCGCTATAGAGGATAGCCGCGATCGGGTCGTAGGCCGGGGCCGTGTTTGGCCGCCTAAGATCCCATAGGACGAGGTCGGCGGGCGCGCCCGGCTCTATCCTACCCGAGCCGAAGGGCAGGGCCTCGTGCCCGCGCATGAGGATGCGCCAGGCCTCGGTTACCGGGAAGGCCTCGGCGTTCTTGTTCTCTCGCTTGCCCACGAGGGCCAGGAGCCTGGCCTGCTCCAGGGGCGACAGGGTATTCGAGCTCGCCGCCCCGTCGGTGCCGATGCAGAGCGGCAGCTCGCCGGGGCGCCGCCACACGCGGCCGGGCCCCTCGCCTAGCTTCATGTAGGTCTTCATGCAGACGGCTATCCAGTTGCCCGGGCGGAGGAGGGCTCGCTCCTCGTCGAGTATCCAGTAGCCGTGGCCTATGATGAGGGGGCGCTCGAGGAGGCCGGAGTCCGCCACGACCTGGAGGGGCGTGCGTCCGTAGCGCTCGAGGCTGGCCGCTATCTGCGGCTCGGAGTCCTCCACGTGCAGGTGGGCGCCCACTCCCAGCTCCTCGGAGGCTCGGGCGCAGGCCGCGAGCTCCTCGGGCGAGCAGGTGTAGGGCGAGTGCGGCCCCAGGCGCAGCGACAGGAGCCCCGCGCGGCCGTTCCATTCGGAGACGAGGTCGCGGGCGCGCGCGAGCTGGCCCGCAAAGTCGCCGGCCATGCCGAAGAGGGTGGGCGCCACGTCGGCCCGAATGCCCGCGGCCAGCGCGGCGGCGCAGACGCGCTCGGCGCTGAAGTAGTGGTCGGCGAAGGCCGTGACGCCGTTGTCGAGCATCTCGGCTATCGCGAGGGCGGCGCCCGCCTCGACGTCGTCGCCGTCCATGGTGCTCTCGTAGGGCCAGATCTCCTCGTTGAACCAGCGGTCGGGCGTGGCGTCCTCGGCTATGCCCTTGAAGACGTTCATGGGCGAGTGCGTGTGCAGGTTGACGAGGCCCGGCGATAGGTAGAGGCGCGAGCAGTCCATGACCTCGTCGCCTGGCCGGGGCTCCGCGACGTCTCGGGCGCCGTCTCTTACCGGGGTGGCGACCGCGTCCACGACGGCGACGATGCGCCCGTCCTCGACCGTGACGGTCCGCGGCCCGGATATCGAGGCGTCGGCGCCAAGGATCGAGGCGCCCCTGAGAATGACGCGGCTCACGAGCCCGCTCCCCCGTCGTAGGAGCGAAGGAGCCGTTCCATGAGAGCCGCGAAGGCGGGGGCGTCGATGTCAACGCCGACCATGGCGTTGGGCTTCCGCTTAAGGACGTTGTGCTCGTCCACCACGGTCTTGCCCGTGGTGAAGCGGCCGTCGGTCTCCACGTCGACGTAGTAGGGCTTGAGCGTCACGAGGGACGGCTCCAGGAGCCAGGCGACCACCAGCGGATCGTGCAGGGCCAGGCTGTCGCGGCCGAAGCCTCGGTACGCGGCCAGGTAGTGCTCGAGCATGGCGCAGGCCGGAGTGAGGACCCGGCCGCCAATGCCGCGCAGCCGCTCGAGCCCGGCGGCCGACAGCGAGGCCCGGCTCGTGACGTCCAGCCCGAACATGGTGACGGGAACGCCGGACTGGAAGACCGCGGCCGCCGCGTGCGGGTCGACGAGCATGTTGAACTCGGCCGCCGGCGTGGCGTTGCCGAGGCCTATGGAGCCGCCCATAAGGTGAATGGCCTTGAGCCTGTCCGCGGTCGCGGGGTAGGCCGACAGGGCCAGGGCCACGTTGGACAGCGGGCCTATGGCGACGATCTCCAGTTCCCCGGGGTAGCGGGCCGCCTGGTCGCGTATGAAGTCCCAGGCCGGGACGTCCTCTACGCCCCAGCCCGGGGCGGGCGGGGCTGCTCCCCCGAGGCCGTCGGCGCCGTGCACCGAGGGCGCCCGGGCGTCGCCCGCGACGAGGGCCCTATCCAGGCCCCGCGCCACCGGGACGCGGCGGCCGGCGAGGCCGCAGAGGGCCAGGGCGTTGCGCGTCGTCGACTCGAGTCCGACGTTGCCGCCGACCGTCGTTATGCCGACGACCTCCAGCTCCGGCGCCGCGAGGGCCATCAGTATGGCTATGGCGTCGTCTATGCCGGGGTCGCAGTCTATGATTATCTTGCGTCTCACGGGTACCTTCCTAATCGAGGCGGCGCAGCGCGCCGTCCAGCATGCCGATGAAGCGCCCTAGGTCCAGGCCGGTGACCACGTCGACGTTCATGGGACCCGCGCGGCCCGAGAAGTCGGCCACCGTCGCCCCGACCGTGAGCCGCCCGCGGCACTCCACGTCCACGTGGGCCTTCCTGACGGTGAACACCGACGGGTCGACGAGCCAGGCCACGGCGCAGGGGTCGTGCAGGGGGCTGCCGCCGAAGTCGAAGTGCTCCTCGTGGAACTTGACGAAGAAGTCCATGAGCTCGGCTACCATGGTCGAGCAGCGGCCGCCTATGGCGCGGAAGCGCTCGGTGTCCGCCCTCGTGACTATGGCCTTGTGCGTCACGTCCAGCCCGCACATGGTCACCGGAATGCCCGCGTTGAAGACGATATGGGCCGCCTCCGGGTCGACGAGTATGTTGAACTCGGCCGCCGGGGTCCAGTTGCCGCCCACGGCCGAGCCGCCCATGAGGCTGATGCGCTCTATCCTGTCCTTGAGCTCCGGATGAGCCAGGAGCAGGGCCGCCACGTTGGTCAGGGCGCCCGTGGGTACGAGCGTCACCTTACGGGTCGAGCGCCTGATGGTTTCCGCCGCGAGCTCCACCGCGGACAGCGGCGACTCCGGCAGCCTCGGCTCCGGCAGGCTCGGGCCGTCCAGGCCCGACTCGCCGTGGACCTGGGGCGCGATTATGAGCTCGCGGAACAGGGGCTTCCGGGCGCCTCGCGCCACGGGAACGTCGGAGCCTATGAAGGACAGCACCTTGCGCGCGTTCAGCGTGGTCTTGTCTATGGTCTGGTTACCCGCGCTCGTCGTCACCGCCAGGAGCTCGAGCTCCGGAGAGGCGTGGGCCAGGACCAGGGCTATGGCGTCGTCGTGGCCCGGGTCGCAGTCCATTATTATTGGAATGGACATGGTCTAGGCCTTCCTTTCGGCATCGCCGCCCGGCGCTGTAGGCGCTTTCGGTGCCGATTCCGGCACCTGTGGTGCCGATGCTTCCCGGGCCGCCTTCTCGCGCGCGGTCTTCTGCACGGTATAGACGACGAGGCCTATGACCGTCGCCGCGTAGGGAATCATGTTGACGAATTCCGACGGCACCTTCATCAGCTGGAGCGTGTTCGACAGGGCGTCGAAGAAGCCGAAGAGGAGCGACGTCAGCATGGAGCCTATCGGGGTCGCGCCGCCCATGGCCTCCGCGGCCAGGGCTATGAAGCCTCGTCCCGCGGTCATGTTCTTGGAGAACCAGGAGACGTAGCCCATGGACATGTAGGCGCCCCCGAGGCCGGCGAGCATGCCCGAGAGTATCAGGGCCAGGTACTGTATCTTGGCGACGCCTATGCCTACCGAGGCCGCGGCGTTGGGGTTCTCGCCCACGGCGCGTATGCGCAGCCCCAGGGGCGTCTTATAGAGGAAGACGAAGATCACGGCGACCATGACGAAGGCCAGGTACGTCAGCACGTTGTGCCCCGACAGTATGGTACCGAGGACCGGCACGGACGATACGCCCGGTATGACGAGCTTGGGCAGCACCTTGGAGGCGAGCGAGGAGCTGATGCCCTTGTCTCCGGCTATCAGGAACAGCGCGAAGACGGTTCCGCCCGAGGCCATGAGGTTTATGGCTATGCCCGAGAGCACGATGTTGGTCTTGAGCTTGAGCGCGAAGTAGGCCAGGCAGAGGCCCACGGCGCCGCCCGCTACCACGGCCCCGAGGAGGCCGACGCCGGCCGAGCCGGAGGCAGCGCTCGTCACGACGCCCGCTAGGGCGGAGATGAGCATGATGCCCTCGAGGGCTATGTTCGTGACTCCCGCCTTGTCGGATACGAGGGCGGCGAGCGTCGCGAAGAGTATGGGCGTCGTCACGCGGAGCACCGAGTAGCCGAACTCCGGGGCGAGCATGAGCGATAGAATCTGGTTCACAGGGCGCCTCCCGCCGCGTCCCGCGTGGCTTCCTTGAACACCAGCTTATGCCTGTACTTCGCCAGGAAGCTGGATGCCGCGATAAGTATGATGATGGCGCCCTGGATCAGGGCCACGAATTCGTTGGGCACGTCGGAGTAGCGCGACATGATGTCCGCGCCGATGCGCAGGTAGGCCAGGAAGAAGGCCGCGATGGGCACGAGCAGGGGATTGTTCCTGGCCAGGATGGCCACGATGACGCCGTCCCAGCCGTAGCCCGGCGACTGCTGCCAGGAGAAGCGCGTATACATGCCGAGGATTTCCACCGAGCCGCCGAGGCCCGCTATGAAGCCGCCGATGGCCTGGCTGTAGATGACGACGGCGTTGGTATCGATGCCGGAGTAGGCGGCGAAGCGGTCGTTGGAGCCGGTGAGCCTGATCCTATAGCCCCAGCGCGTCTTGGCCATGAAGGCCCAGGCCGCCGCGAGCACGATCGCCGCGGCGAAGAGGCCGTAGGATATCCTCGTCTTGGGTATGAGCCGCGGCAGGAGGGCCGTCGGCTTGAAGGACAGCGAGACCATGGCGCCGGCGTTGACGTCCCGCAGGTAGTAATTGATGATGAAGAGGCCGAAGAAGAACGCGATGTAGTTGAACATCAGGCTGGAGACGAGCTCGGAGGCCCCCCACTTGACCTTGAGTACCGCCGGTAGGCCGCAGAACAGCGATCCGGCCACGGCCCCGAAGAGTATGGCCACGAGGGCGTGGATGACCGGAGGCAGCGTGAAGGTGATGGCCACCCAGGAGGCGACTATGGCGCCTATGAAGAAGCCGCCCTCGGCGCCCAGGTTGAACTGGGCGGCCGAGAACATGATGCTGATGGCGATGCCGGTGAACATGAGCGGCAAGGCCAGCTCTATGACGTTGCCGAAGTGGCGGAGGCTCTTCAGGGGGCCGAACAGGAACTGCGACAGGGCGCTGCCCGGCTCGTCGGAGACGGCCAGGATGATGACGAGGGCCAGGCCGAGCGCTATGGCTATGGCTATGGCGGTCCTGCCCGCCTCGAATAGTCTTTGCTGCTTAGTCACGGGCGACCCTCCCTATCTCGTCGCTGCCCTGCCGCTTGAGCCCGAGCATGTAGAGGCCCAGCTCCTCCTCGGAGACTGCCTTGGCGTCCGGCACGTAGGCGCTTATCTTGCCGCCGTACATGACGATGAGGCTGTCGGACAGCTCCATGACCTCGTTGAGGTCGGCGGACACGAGGAGCACGGCGGCGCCCGCGTCGCGGAGCTCCACGAGCCGCGCCCGGATGAACTCCGTGGCGCCCACGTCTATGCCCCGGGTGGGCTGGTCGGCCACGATGAGCGACGGGCCGGAGGAGAATTCCCTGGCCACTACGACCTTCTGTATGTTGCCGCCGGAGAGCATGCCCACCTCCTGGAGCGGCGAGGAGCACTTGACCCGGTACTCCTCCACGAGGCGCCTGGAGCGCTCCCTGATGGCCTTGCCGTTCAGGAAGAGCCGTCCCGTGAACTCGGGCTTGCCGTGGTTGCATGACATCAGGTTAGCCTCTATGCCGAGGTTCGCGGCGCAGCCGTAGGTCATGCGATCCTCCGGCACGTGGCAGACGCCCGCGTCCCTGATGCCGCCGATGCCGAGTCCCGCGACGGAGCGGCCGTTGACGCTGACGGCCCCGGCGCTGAAGGAGCCGAGACCGGTGATGGCCTCGACGAGCTCGCCCTGGCCGTTGCCCTCGACGCCGGCCACGCCGAGTATCTCGCCCCGGCGCACGCTGAAGGACACGCCGTCCACGGCGCGCTTGCGGAAGCGGTTGAGCACTACGAGGTCCCGTACCCTGAGCACGGGTTCCGCCGGGGTCGCCGGTCCCTTCCGGACCTGGAGCACGACGTCGCGCCCGACCATCAGGCGGGAGATGTCCTGCTCGGATACGTCGCGCACGGCGAAGGTACCCTGTACCTTGCCCGAGCGCATGACTGTCACCCGGTCGCAGAGCGCCTTGATCTCGTTGAGCTTGTGGGAGATGAAGATGATGGTATTGCCCTCGGCCCGGAGCTGCTTGAGCTCCGAGAACAGCTCCTCGGTTTCCTGGGGCGTCAGGACGGCCGTGGGCTCGTCGAGGATGAGGATGCGGGCGCCCCGGTGCAGCGCCTTGAGTATCTCCAGGCGCTGCTTGATGCCGACCGGTAGGTCTCGCACGAGGGCCTTGGGATTCACCGCGAGGTTGTAGCGCTTGCCGAGCTCCTCGGTCGTGCGCTCCGCCGCCTGCCTGTCCAGGTAGATGCCCTTGCGCGGCTCGAGGCCCATCACCAGGTTCTCCGCCGCCGTCAGCGAGGGGACGAGCATGAAGTGCTGGTGTACCATCCCTATGCCGTGCCCGATGGCGGCGTGAGGCGAGGCTACCTCTATCTCCTTGCCTTCGAGCAGGATACGGCCTTCCTCCGCCCGGTTCAATCCGAAGAGTATCTTCATCAGCGTCGACTTGCCGGCGCCGTTCTCGCCCACCAGGCCGTGGATCTCCCCGGAGCTAACCGAGAAGTCGACGTTCCTGTTGGCGACGATACCGTTCGGATAGACCTTGGTGATGCCTTCCATCCTCAAGAGTTCTTCCATGTTCGTCCCCTAGATCCGGAATTAACGTAGCGTTTTAGTACTTGAAGGGAGAGGGGGCGCGGCCTTTCGCGGCCCGCGTCCCCCCCGTTAGGATCGGTGAGCGTTCAGGCCTTACGGCTTGACCGAGTTGCGGAGCTTGGTAAGGGCGTCGGTGGCCATGCCCATGGCGGTGCCGACCTTGATCTCCTTGGCGATAATCTTCTTCTCTATGTCGTCGAGCTTGGCGCGGATGTCCGCGGGCACGACGGAGGCGTAGATATCGTTCCTGGCCAGGCCCACGGCTTCCTCGGCGAAGCCGAGGGTCTCGGCCTTGCCGTAGGGAGCGTTGCCGGCGAGGTGCATCTTGATCGCGCGCAGTATGGAGTTGTCGACGCGCTTAAGCACGCTGGTCGTGATCAGCTTGGCCTTGGCCGGGTCGCTCGCCTCGAAGATGGCGGCCTGGTCGGAGTCCACGCCTATGGCGTAGCGCTTAACGTCCTTGGCGGCGTCGATCTGGCCGAGCCCGGCCTGGCCGGCGACGTTGTAGCCGATGTCGGCGCCCAGGGCGTACTGGGCCAGGGCCATCTCCTTGCCCTTGGCGGAGTCGGAGAAGGAGCCGATGTAGGATATGGCCACCTTGACCGCGGGGTCGACGTAGCGGGCGCCCTCGATGTAACCGACGAGGAAGTCGTTGATCACCGGGATGTCCATGCCGCCCAGGAAGCCTACCACCTTGTCCTTGTTGGCCAGCGGCATCGAGGAACTCGTGACGTAGGCGGCCAGGGCGCCGGCTATGAACGAGGCCTCGTTCTGGCTGTACAGGATGGAGTAGACGTTCGAGAGGCCGAGTTTATAGTCGACCGCGGTGTCGAAGATCACGTAGCGCTTGTCCGGGTGGTCCTTGGCCACCTTCTGGAGCGCCTCGGTCATCTGCCAGGTACCGAGTACCACGATGTCCCAGTCTCCGTCGGATACGTCGAGGAGCGTGGGCTCCCACTTGCTCTCGTCGTAGCCCATCTCGATGACCTTGGTCTCGACCTTGTCGCCGAGCTCCGCCTTGACGAGCGCCATGCCGTTCGCGGCCGAGTCGAAGAACGACTTATCCCCGAGCGTGCCGTTGAGTATCAGGACCGCCTTCAGCTTCTTCTCGGCGGGGGCGGCCGCCTTAGGCTCTTCCTTCTTCGCGCACGACGACAGTACGACGAGCGCGGCGATTACGAGCGCTAACGTTCTCTTCATTGCGTAGTCCTCCTAGCCTGCAATGGTAGTCCTAGTGATCGAATCTGTCAAAGAAAATAAGTAGAATTAGTTGATAATATTCATGTAATTTACAAAAATAAAGCAGGCGAGTTTTCTGGATGTGTTATATACTACCGGCATAATGCAGACCCAACCGGTGCCGAGACGGCCGAGCATCAACGATATAGCGGAGGCGGCCGAGGTCTCCATCGCCACCGTCTCGCGCGTGCTCAACGGCAGCGCCTACGTGAAGCCGGCCGTAAGCGCCCGCGTGAACGCCGCCGTGGAGGCCCTGGGCTACGTGAAGCTACGCTCCTCTAGGAAGGCCCCTCCCGGGGAGCCGCTCGTCGGGCTCCTCTTGCCCGATATCGAGAATCCCTTCTTCGCCGGCATCATCAAGGGCGTCCAAGAGACGGCCGCGACGAGGGACGCCGATATCCTACTGGCCGATTCCGGCTCCGAGCCCCGCGCCGTACAGGCCCGCATGGCGAGGCTCGTCGAACGGGGCGCGTGCGCCCTGCTCGTCGCCGCCCCCGGAGGGTATCGGCCGCCCTTGGGGAACGCCTTCTCGCTCGAAGGCCCCAAGGGGCGCGCGGTACCCGTCGTCTTCCTGGATAGGCGCGTCGGCGAGGAGGGCTTCCACTACGTAGGCTCGGAGAACCGCGACGGCGCCTATAACGCCGCCGTCTACCTGGGGAGCCTCGGTCATCGGGACGTACTCTACCTGGCGGGCGACGAGGGCCTGTCGACCGAGGCCGAACGCTACGCCGGCTTCACCGAGGGCCTGGCGCAGGCCTGGCCCGGCCGCGCCCGGCCGGTCGCCCAGGGCGGTCGGTTCTTCGCCCGCTGCGACTTCTCCCTGGCCCGGGCCCGCTCGGCCGTGGCCGAGCGCCTCTCCGGCGGGCCCGCCTTCAGCGCCATCTTCGCCTCCGACGACTACATGGCCTACGGCGCCCTCGAG
>CAZNNA010000075.1:0-12242 GCA_964573825.1 uncultured Treponemataceae bacterium | reverse complement strand
CCTTAATGAGGCCGATGTTGCCTTCCTGTACCAGGTCGAAGAAATGCAGGCCTCGATTGGTGTACTTCTTGGCGATGGACACGACGAGCCTCAGGTTGGCCTTGATGAGCCTGTCCTTGGCGTTCTTCATCATGATGCGGCCGCGGTTGATCTCCTTGGCCAGGGTGATGATGACGTCGCAGTCGTTCTCGAAGGAGTACTCGATCTCCTCGATCTTCTTCTCGGTGACCTGGATCTGCTTGATGCGTTCCTTGATGTCATCGGCGCTGATGCCCAGGTCCGCCTCAATCTGCTCCCTGCGATCCTTGAGGGTCAGGTTACGCCCCAGGACGCGCAGTTCCCGCAGGTTGTCGACCTGGAGCGTCCGCTCCAGGCGCTCCTGCTCTCGGCGGTACTTCTTTATGCGCTTGGCGGTGTTGATGAACTTCTCGGAGAAGGCGTTTATCTCCTCGGGATGCAGGTCGGCGTCGCCGAGCCTCTCGAGGAGGGCGTCGCGGGAGCCCGAGAGCGAGGCGTCGCCCTTTACGTCGCCGCCTCGGGAGGCTATGCGCTTCTTGGCCTCCATATAGGTCTTGAGATCGGCCTGGGTGTCCTTGAGTACGTCGCGGTAGAACTGGTTGAGGCGCCGGCGCTCCGCTATGCGCTCGGAGTTCTCCTTACGCTGCTGGGAACCGGTTTCCCTCCGAGCCTTTACGGATATCTGGTAGAACTCGGGGATGAGCATGCCGCTCTTCTTTATTATCCCCTTGATGATGTTCTCGCCTTCCTCCATCTGCTTGGAGAGCTCGACTTCCTGCTCGGCGGTAAGGAGGTTCTCCTTGCCGATCTCGCGAAGGTAGAGCCGTATCGGGTCATCGACGGAGCTTTCCTTGTCGTTATAGACGAGCCGCTTCTTCTCCTGCGGGCCGGCGGTCTCCGCCTCCGCCTCCTGGTCCTTATGCTCGGCCGGCTCATCGAGCTGGAGGTCGGATTCCTCGAGCTGGATGTTATTGCTTTCGAGCAGGGCCAGGACGCCGTCGATCTTATCGGAGTTGAGGAACTCCTCCGGCAGGAAGTCGGACAGCTCGTCGAAGCTGATCGTCTTCTTTGACTTGGCGTACTCGAGTAGTTTGCTGATCGCGGGATCTATTTCAGGCTCGCCCATTACGCTCTTCCTTTATCCTGGTTAGTTGGCCGTCAAGGTACATCTTCTCGTACAGTAAATCGTTCAGGGACAGCTCGTCGCCGTCCCGCTCGCTATCGTACTCTCGTATGCGCGCCACGATGCGTTGCTTCTTCCGCTCGAGCGCTCGCTCTCGTATCCGCAACACCCCGTCATAGACGAAACGATCCGTGTTGATGGCGTAGGTACCGTCGGCTACGCGCTGCATGATGAAACGCCTGAAGCCATCGTCGGATAGCCGCTCCGTCAACGATGAAAGGTTCATGTCGCCGGAGCGAAACCCTTCCTCCAAGGCTATGAAGGCTTCCCTGTGGTACTCGTCGTCGAAATCCTGGGCCGCTATCTCGCTACGCGCCCCTTCGAACAAACCGGGAACGGCCATCATCGCCGCTATCAGCTCGGAATCGGCGCTCGGCTTGAACGGCTCGGGCGATGCCTCCTCGGGCGCGGTACTCCTTCTCGCTGGCTCCTTATGTAAGAATCGAGCATAATCGCTCCTGACTGAAGCGGGATCGGCTCCGAGCCTCGAAGAGGCGGCTTCCATGAAGGCATCGCGGCCAACTTCGGTCGGGATGCTCGCCATGTAGGAAAAAAGATACGCGAATGCCTCCGCCCTCGAGCCCGAATCCCCCTCTCGAAGCATAGAGGCGGCATTGTCCATCATGAAATCATCGGAAGTTATAGTTGAAACGCTATTCTTTTTCAATCGCTCGGGACCGTTTTTTTCCAATATCTCTGAGGCGTCCTTGGCTCCCTCGAGCCTGAGGACGCGAGGCGCCAGCCCCGAGGCTAGTGCTATCTGGACGGCTCGTTCCGTGGCCGAGCGCCCCGCCGCGTCGGAATCGAAGCCTATGACGACGGTACCTGCGAAACGCTTGATAAGGGCGGCCTGTCCCTCGGTGAACGCCGTGCCCAGGGGCGCCACTGCGTTGGCGCAGCCGGCTACGTGGAAGGCTATGCAATCCATGTACCCCTCGCAGAGCAAGGCCTCTCCCTTGCTTCGCATATCCTGGGCCGCGACGGAGAGCCCGAAGAGCGTCTCGTGCTTCTTGAAGAGCGCAGTCTCCGGCGAGTTTATGTACTTGGGACCGTCGCCCGAGAGCAGCCTGCCGCCGAAGGCCACGACGCGCCCGCGCAGGTCGGCGATAGGGAACATGAGCCTGTCGGAGAAGATGGTCACCTCGGGATACTTCTTGGAGAAGAGCCCCGACTCCGCCAGGAAGGCCTCCGAGTAGGACTTTCCGCGGAGGAAGCGGTGGAGCCAGGTCCTGTCGGCCGGCGCGTAGCCGAGCCTGAAGCGCGCTATCGTCTCGTCGCCCAGCCGGCGCGAGCGAGCGTAGGCCAGGGCGCGCTCGCCTCTGGCGTCGGCCGTGAGGAAGTGGTGGAAGGTCCCGGCGAGCCGCTCGTACAGCTCGTAGAGCGAGCCGCGCGCGCGCGCGGCCTCGGCCTCGGCGGGGTCCTCGTCGCCCTCGTACTCCAGGCGCACGCCGGTCTTCTCCGCCAGTAGCTCCAGCGCCTCGACGTAGCCGCAGCGCTCCACTTCCTTGACGAAGGTGATGGCGTCGCCGCCCTTCTTGCAGCCGAAGCAATAGAAGAAGCCGCGTTCCTGGTTGACCCCGAAGGATGGCGTCTTCTCGTTGTGGAAGGGGCAGAGCCCAACCCAGCGAGCGCCTCGCTTCTCGAGGCGTACGTATTCCCCGACGAGCGCGACCATGTCGGCGCGCTCGCGGATCTCGCGGACGATTCGTTCCGGGATGCGCTTCATCGAGCCTTGGGCCTGAGCGCGGCCGCTCCGACGTGCTCGTCCAGGGTCTCCGAGAAGCGATGGGCGCCCCGTTCCTCGTCGACGAGCCGGAAGTATAGGTAGCGCGTCGAGGCGGGCCGGAGGCTCGCCGTAAGGGCGGTGAGTCCCGGGTTGGCTATGGGCCCGGGCGGCAGGCCGGGCCGCACGTAGGTGTTGAACGGATCCTGTATCCTGATATCCTTGTCGAAGAGCCGCGAGGGATGCGGCTTGCCCTGCCGCTCGGTGATGACGTAGACGACGGTGGCGCAGGACTGGAGCGCCATGCCTATGCGTAGGCGGTTAAGGAAGACGCCGGCCATGAGCGGCGCCTCCTCGGGCAGGCGATACTCGCGCTCGACTATGCTCGCCAGGACGACGCGCTCGTGGAGCTCGGAGGCCGAGAGCGAGGCCGACTCGGGTACCGAGGCGGCGAGCCGATCCTTGAACGTGGATACCATGAGCCCTACGAGGCGCTCGCCGCCCGAGCCCCGCGGCAGGAGGTAGGTGTCCGGGAAGAGGTAGCCCTCGGCGGAGGGGGCGGGCAACCCGAGCCGGGCGGCGAGCTCCGGATCGGAGGCCGCGGCTATCACCTCCGCGGCTGTGGCGACGCCCGCCGCCTCCGCTGCCGCGGCGACCGCCCGGAGCGTTGCGCCCTCCGGCACGACGAGCCGGAGGAGCAGCTGCCTTCCCTCTACCATGAGCGCCAGTACGTCGCTCGAGCGCATGGACGGCTCCAGCAGGTATTCGCCGGCCTTGAGCGCCGTCTCCTGGCGCCTAGCCTTCATGAGCAGCTTGAAGAGCGTATCGGAGCGGATCGCCCCCGCGTCCCTCAGGCGACGCGCGACCGAGGCCCCGCCCTCGCCCGGCGATACGGTAAAGGCCAGGCCCTCCTGCGGTACGAGGCCGGAGGGCTCGTCGAGCCTTGCGGCTACCGCGAGGCCCGCCACGGCCGCCCCGGCCGCGGTCAGGATGATGACTACCGCGAACGACGCGAGCAGCCTCGCCGGGGCGCTCGCCTTGCCTTTGACCTTCGCGCGGGCGCTCATAGCGAAACCCCTCGCGGCCGCGCGGCCGCGAGTCGCTCGAGCTCTTCGATCGATAGGTGCTCGTACAGGATGCCGCGCAGGCGCTCGAGCGCCTTGCGCTGGCTCTCGTCCAGGCCGTCCTCGACGCTCGACAGGGCCGCGAACATGCCGACTATCTCGTCGCCCCGGAAGCTCGCGGTGAATTCCGCGGAAAGCAGGCTGTCAAACGTCAATCTCGGCTCCCTCCCGCGCGAGCACGACCTCTATGCCCCTGTCCTCTATGTGCTTGAGGTACCAGGAGGCGGACTTAAGGATGGATCCTATCTTCTGGTCGCCGTAGGAAGGCTCGTGATGGAAGAGCACGAGCCGCTTTATATGCCATGAGGCGGCGAAGTCGGCCGCCAGGCTAAAGGACGAGTGCCCCCAGTACTGCTTCTCTATGGCCTCGCCGAGCGTATACTGGGCGTCGATGATCAACGCGTCCGCTCCCTTGAAGTAGGCCTCGTTCTCCGGCGTTCGATCGAAGTCCTTGGGATCGAGCTCGGTATCGGTCGAGTATATCGTCTTCTTGCCCGCTTCCTCTATGGCGTAGCTATAGCAGCCGCCCGGATGGCTCATGCCGCGATAGCGTATCGAGACGCCGCCGATCCTGACGCCGGGCTCGCCCAGGGCGACGAAACGCTTTCGCGCGTTCATGGCCTCGAGCCCGATGGGAAAGTACGGAGCCCGCATCTGCCCCGCTAGTATGCCCTCGAGGTCGGGGCTCGGGCTATACATGGTAAGGCCGTTACGGGGATCGAAGGCCGGGCCGAAGAACGGGAAGCCCTGGATGTGGTCCCAATGGAAATGAGAGAAGAAGAGGTGAATATCCGCGGGGCGCTTCTCGGCGAGAATCTCCTGGCCCAGGTTGCGTATGCCGGTACCCGCGTCGAAGACTATCCTGGCCCGCTCCGCCGTCACGACCTCGACGCAGGCGGTGTTGCCTCCTACGGTAGAGAACAGGTAGTCGGGCAGCTTGGCCAGGAAGAGCTCTCGGGATTCCTGCGACTCGAGATCAGCCGGCGTTATGCGCTGAACGATAGAGGATATCTTACTGCGTAGCCGTGCCGGGGTCAGCGGGGTCGGGAGCGACCCTCGGGCCCCCCAGAAGCGTATCTTCATCGAGTGACTCCAAATCGACGTCGTACGGTAGCAGTATCGGCGTCTCGGCCCGCTTGGCGAGCAGCTTTTCTACTATAGCCTCGGCGGGGATCGGCTCTCCGGCGCCTATGCCCGGGCAGTCGAGCCCCTCTCGCTCCCAGGATTCGGGCGATTCTATCACTCCCTGCCAAAACGGATAGGTAGAGCATTGGACGGGTCGGGCCTCGTACGCCCGGCAGCCCGAATCCGACCACAGCACGCAATCATGGTTGGGTTTTTCCCTTAGGCTTACGGCATAGCCCGATCCGATATCGACCGTCCTAAGTAATGTAGCAAAGAAATCGGGGAAAGCAAGCCCGGATCGCTCGTAAAGGCGCCTGGCGTCGTCCCGGGACAGGAAAACGAAGCCGGGTTCATGCCTGCAGCAGGCCGAGCAGCGTCGGCACGAGAATCGCAGGCCTTCCTTCCAGAAGGGAGCCGCCACGTTTCCTCCTAACGAAAAAAAACGAGGATCACCGAACCGGCGACCCTCGCTACTATGGAGAGAGAAGGATTTGAACCTTCGAAGGCATAGCCAACAGATTTACAGTCTGCCCCCTTTGACCACTCGGGAATCTCTCCGTTGCGTTCCTTCGCAAGCGCTGGACTCGCTAGAGCCATCTCCCGGAATCGAACCGGGGACCTCGAGATTACAAGTCACGCGCTCTGCCAACTGAGCTAAGATGGCGTGGAACGAGGGCAACTATACAGAAACTCGGCGATCGCGTCAAGCGCATGCACGCGATCAAGCCTATAAGGATATCGCCTGCGAGTAACGCGCCCCGGCGTAGCGGCCCCTTGAACGGAGGCCTAGCGCAGCGGGGCGAAGAACCCGCTCTCGTCCTTGCCGGAGCGATCGCGCAGGTACACCTCCACCGAGAGCGGAAGGTACGATCGCCCGAAACCGTCGTCGGCCTGGGACAGGTACGACAGCCTGTAGCGGCCGGTCGGCGCCGTTCGGATGGCTCGAGGGATGGCGGAGAGCCCCGCCTCCGCGTCGGCGGAGATGAAGAGTCCGCCCGAGGACTCCACGAGGAAGCGCAGCTCCGGCGACGGAGCCTCCTTGGCGTCGAGGATGGCGTAGAGCCTCACCCCGTTATGCCGGAGCAGGTCGGAGAGCTCCCCGAGGGTAGTACCACCGAGCTGCGGGCCGCCTACCGATCCGGTCCCGACGTAGACCACGGCTCGCCTGGCCTGCGACTCGAAGAGGGCGCCGCAGGCCAGGCGCAGCCCGGAGTCGAAGCGCCAGCGCTCCTGGGGAGCTGCCTTGAGCGCCGCATCGGTCATGGCGGCTACCGTGGGCGCCGTGGGCGGTTGCGGCGCGTTGCCCGCCACGACTAGCCGCGCTCGCGCGCCGTCCCCGGCGGAGTCCATGACCGCGGCTATGCTATCGCGCAGCGAAGCGCGCCTCGACAGCGTCGAGGGAGCCGCGGAGAGAAGGAACACGAGCTCCAGGCCCTGGCTCGCGTCCAGCGCTCCCTCGAAGGCGAACGAGGAGACCGCGCGGATGGAGGAACGCAGGTAATCGACCGGCTTGTCGCCCTCGATCCGGCGCTCCTTCGAGGTAATGCCCTCGGCCGCGTAGAAATTGACGGCGCCGAGTCCCGCGAGCGGCCTGCCTCGCTTATCCCTCACGCTCACGTCGAAGGAGACGCGCGGGAAGGAGTCGGCGTAGACCCTGTCTATCTCTACCGATAGCCCCGCGAAGCGCGTCTCGGGATCGGACAGGTAGAGTATCTCGGAGGCGTCGAAATCGGCCGCCAGGAGCTCTCCGTTCGCGTCGAATGCCGTCGAGGTCAGGCGGGCCCTCCGGCGCTCGGAGCGGAACAGTTCCTTCATGGAGCCGTCGCCCGCGTCTACGAGGAGCACGCGAGCCTCGTCGGCGAGCAGCAGCCTGCCGTCCGGCAGCGCGCGTAGGCCCTCGGGAGAGCGCAACCCCGCGAGACCGAGGGCTCCCAGGTAATTCCCGTAGGGATCGAAGGTGAGCACGTCGTCGCGGAGCGCGTCGGCCACGTAGACGACGCCGCCCGACACGGCTATGCCCGTCGGCATGCGTAGGCCGTCGAAGGATCGCGAGGCCGTACCGAAGGCTAGCACGCGCGAGCCGTCGCGCGCGTACTTGACCACGCGGGAGAAACCGGAGTCGACGACGTAGACGAAGCCGTCGCCGTCGGCGGCCAGGTATTGGGGCCCGGATAGGCGTCCCGGCCCCGAGGCGTCGCCCGAGTAACCGAGGACGGCGCCGCCAGGCGATAGGCGCGCGACCCTGTCGGCCTGGAATTCCGAGAGGAAGATGGTGCCGTCGTCGAGCACGACGCAGGCGAAGGGCCTATCGAAGCCGGTCGAGCCGCCGTTCATGCGCCTGGCTACGCGAGCGTTGGCGTCCAGGAGCAGTAGCTCGTTCGTGCCGTGCGAGACCAGGTAGGCGCTGCCGTCGGGAAGCGGCTCGATCCAGCTCGGCCTGGAGAAGAGCGTAGTCTTTCCCGCCGCGCCGGCTAGCTCGGAGACGCGGACGTAGCGCTCGGGCTCGGGAAGCCCGGACGGGTCGTCCAAGGCGCCCGCGAGCTCGAGCCTGCTCTCCACGAAGGACGAGCCTCCCGCCGCCTTGACGGCCTCACGCCAGCGTTCGAAGGCGGGAGCTGAGAGCCCGAGCCTGTAGTAGGCCTTACCGAGCCAGAAGAGCGCCAGCGGATCGGAGTCGTCGCTCGAGAGCGCCCGCTCGAACTGCGACAGCGACTCGGCATAGCGGCCGCGGCCGTAGGCCTCCACGCCGATGCGGAAGGACTCGCTCGACAGCGGGGAGAGGGCCCCGGGAGCGAACTGGGCGCTCGCGGCGGCGGCGGCCGCGACGGCCAGGGCGCAGGAGATCGCTAGTCGTCTCATCGGTGGGGCATCGCTTTCTGTATCGCCGCGGCATGCGCCAGGCATTCCTCGTCGTCGCCGAGCCGCGCGACGGCGGCGGCGACGTGGCGCGCGGCTTCCTCGAGGCGCCCGAGCTTGAAGCACGTCCAGCCGAGGGAATCCAGGTAGGCGGGATTGTCCGGGTTGCTTTCCAGGGCCTTCCGGCAACAGGTCAAGGCGCTCTCCAGGTTGCGGTCCGCGCACGCGAGGAGGTAACCGTAGCCGTTGAGCGCCGTGGCGTTAGCCGGATCCAGTTCCAGCGCCCGCCGGTACCATCGAAGGCCATCCTCGAGGCGCCCCTGCTTCCAATGGGCATGTCCCATGGCCGCGCAGGCTTGGGGCGACTCCTCCGATAGCTCGAGGACCTTATTCAGCTCGTACTCCGCCAGGCGGGCACGGCCGGTGGCGGCGTAGACATAGGCCAGTACCATGCGGCACTGCCGGACGCGCTCGTCCGGGGCCTCCCCGGTGACTATCTGCTCGAGGTACAGGAGCGACTCGTCGTGGCGGCCGAGGCGGGCGTAGCAGAGGCCGAGGAGGTAGGCGAGCTCAAGGTACTCCTCTTCAGCCACGACGGCCGAGTTAAGCGTAGCGGCCGCGGCCTCGTAATCGCCAGCCCCGTATTGGGCGGCGGCCTTATCGAGGGCCGCCTTGCCCCCGGGACGCCTCCCGCTCACCGAACCCCGCTCCCGGCCAGGGGCTCGGCGCATGGATAGGCGAGCACCCTCGTGACGGCGGCCAGGCCGCGGGTGACCAGGTCCTCGTCGCTTCCGGCCTCCTGATGCGTATCCACGTGGCCGTCCATGAAGAAGCAGTACGAATAGCCGTCCGGCCCGTCGAAGAACTTAAGCGTATCCTTGTAGACGCGGCGGCTGGGGCTAGCCTCGGCTATATCGTAGCGATGCCCCACCGGCGCTGGCGGCGCGTTGAGATTGACGAAGACGTCCGGGGACCAGAGCGACAGGAGGTAGTCCAGCCTGTCGGCCACGAGGTCCGCGAGGGCCTCGTAGCGGAAGGGCGCGGTATAGGTCGCCAGGGATACCGCGATGCCGGGTAGCCCGTTGATCGTAGCCTGGCGAGCCGCGGCGGCCGTGCCCGAGTAGATGAGGTCGGTGCCGAGGTTCGGCCCCCGGTTGATACCGGAAACGACTAGTTCCGGCTTGAACGGGATAACGCCGTGGGATGCGAGGATGACGCAGTCGGCGGGCGTGCCCGAGCAGCAGTACTCGCCCTCGGCTAGCTTGCGCACCTTGAGCGGCTGCCTGAGCGACATGGAATGACTCATCCCGGACCGTTCGGAGTCCGGCGCCAGTACGCACAGCTCGTGTCGGCGCCCGAGCGAACTCGCCAAGGCCTTGAGGCCGTCGCTCGAGTAACCGTCATCGTTCGTCAGTAGGATTCTCATCGGCGCGCTCCTGCGTAGCCCCGGGGGTCGCGGTACTACTCCGCGATCATACCAGTGCCGACGGAAATTTCCAAGGCGCTCGGCTTGAATCCGAATATCCGCTCGTACTCCTCGAGCTTGCCCCTATACTCCTCGTAGGCCTCGCTCCTGGAAACGGTCAGCGTGCAGCCGCCGAAGCCGCGTCCGATCATGCGGCAGGCGCTCACGCCGTCTATCTCGGCCGCGCGCTTGACGAGCCAGTCGATCTCGGGGCAGGAGATCTCGTAGCTATTGCGAAGGCCGGCCTGGGACTTATTAAGGAGCTTGGCCAGGCCGGCGAGGTCGGAGGCTCGTAGGGCCTCCCTAGCCTCCGCGACGCGTGCGACCTCCTCGACGAAGAAGGCGCAATGGCGGCGTACGCGCTCCGGTATTGATCCCATGAATTCATCGAGCTCCTCCATGGAATAGTCGCGAAGCGTACGCCTCTGGTCGCCGTTCATGAGCTCGAGCCCGGCGGCGCAGTCATGCTGCCTCTGCTCAAGTTCCCCGTCGAGGGGCGGCCTCGGGACGCGCGAGTCCGTCAGGTACAGTCGCGAGTCGCCGAGCGGCGACGGCAGTAGCTCGAACGAACCCGAGAGCGCGTCCACCGCGACGAACTCCCCCTCCCTGGAGGCGAGCGTCGGCAGGTAGGCCGCCGGTACCGAGGAGCGGCCGAAATACGCCGCGTCCGCCGCCACTATGTCCTGGGAGAGTATCTCGGGCGATCGGTCGAGGCCCGCGGCGAGCGATGCCGCCCGCGCGGCCGCGCACTGCAGGGCCGTCGCGGAGCCAAGCCCCAGGCCTTGCGGTATGTCTCCGCACACCGTGACGTTGAAGCCCTTGCCTCCGTCGACGCAGAAGGCGGCGAGGGCTGACTTGACGTAGTTAGCCCATCGATCCTCTCGCTTATACTTGAGGTTCGACATATTCGTGCGCTTCCTCTCGTTGAGGTCGGAAGCGAAAAAACGGATGGACGAATCCCTGCGTCCCGATATCGCCACCGATATCCGCCTGTCGAGGGGGAAGGCCATGAGCATCCCGTGGCCCGCTAAGGTATGCTCGCCTAGTATTCGAACGCAACCAGGGGCGGACACGATCACGTCGGGCGACGCCTCGTATTCCGTCCTATGGAGTTGAGCGATAGACTTTTCGACCGTGATCTTCTTCATATAATGGCGCTATCATACTTCAAAAACACCGTGGCATCAACGAAAAAAAGTCCCCGGGAAGAGTGCGAGGGCGGAGCAAGACGCGTTTTGACAATCGCTTCGCTTGGGTATACTATACGGGCATGTCCATAACGATGCGTTCCGGGGCCTCGCGTTCCGGACTAGCGGCCTCCCTCGCCGCCTCAATCTTCCTGGCCGTCGCCTGCGCGGGATCGCCCCCGCCGGTCGAGCCAGAGCCAGTGCCCGAGCCTATCGTCGAGCCGGTTCCCGAACCGGAGCCCGCGCCCGTTGTCGAGCCGCCCGTAGAGCGAGCGCCCGAGCCCTTCGATCCGGCTAGCGTCAGCGTCGAGCTGAAGGAGGCCACCTTCTTCGACGTCAAGGCCCTGATCCAGAACCTCAACGCCATCATACAGTCCAAGGATTACGGCGCCTGGGCAGCCGTCCTGAGCCCCGAGTACCGCGCCTACTACTCCTCCGAGGAGACCCTCTCCAGGCTTTCGGACTCGCCGGTGCTTCGCCGCCAAGGCATAACCCTCCGTACCCTGCAGGACTACTTCATCCACGTCGTCTACCCTTCACGGCAGAACGACCGGGTAGACGACATCGAGTTCATAGCCGCTCGCAGGATCAAGGCCATCATAGTGCCGCCCACGGGCGAGCGCCTGGTACTTTACAATCTCGAAAAAATCGACGATACATGGAAGATAGCGATCTGGAGGTAAGTATGAAGCGCAGCATAGCAACGCTCCTCGTCTTCGCCGCGCTGGCGATCGCGTCGGCCTGGGGCCAGACGAGCACGAGCGGCGAGAGGACCGTGGAGGAATCGTACCTCCAGGATCCCCTCGAGACCATGATCATCCGCGAGCAGGCGTACGCGGACAGCAAGGACATGAAGCTCGTCGCGCTTCAGTACATCCGCCAGTCGCTGGACGAGGGAAGGGCCGGCCCCGAGGTGCGCAAGGCCCTCGAGTTCCTGGCTACCGAGACCACCATGACGGTCGTTCGGGCCGGCGGCGTCGGTCGCGCACTTAACAACTTCCCCGACGTCAGGCGCGAGGCTTGCCTCATGCTCGGCGAGATGAAGACGGTGGAAGCCAAGGACGCGCTCATCAAGGTGACCCTGGCCGATAACGAACCCATGGTCATCGCCGCAGCCATACGATCGCTCGGGAAGGTCGGCATCATCGAGGGCGACGACGTGACCCAGGCCATAGCCTTCATCGTCAACCGCTTCGACGTGCTCTACCCCGACAACAGCCTGGCCTTCGAGAGCCTCGTAGCGCTCGAGGCCCTCGCCAACGCCACGGGCGGGCTCAAGGATCCGGCCGCCGTCAGGGCGATCATGAAGATCGCCGAGGGCAACTACATCACTCCCGTGAAGCGAAAGGCCCTGGACCTTCTGGCCAAGCTTCGCAAGATGTCCTCGAGCTCCTCCGGCTCGTCTTCCTCCTCGGCACCGGCGACTTCCGGAAGCGGCAAGTAGCTGAGCGAGTTCGTATAAGGTCTCTGCTCGCCATGGCGGGCAGAGGCCTCGGTAGTTTCTTTGTTCCCCGAACGATGTTACGCCCCGACGCGGGCGTACTGGGGAAGGTAGTCGTCC